>DAOORH010000355.1:0-3928 GCA_035389145.1 Cellvibrio sp. | reverse complement strand
GATGGAGGGCGTTGTAGAACATCACGTGCGCGACATTTTGACACGTATTGGCGGGTTGGATGGCTGCGTAACCGAATTTATTCGCGTTACCGACCAAAAACTCCCCTATCGCGTCTTCTATAAGTACGCGCAGGAGCTGGAAAGCAACTCGCTTACACCTAACGGCACACCTGTAAAAGTACAATTGCTCGGCAGTAAACCCGAACCTATGGCAATAAATGCCTTGGAGCTGGTGCACTACGGCGCAAAATCTATCGACCTCAACTTCGGCTGCCCAGCCAAAACCGTCAACGCCCACGAAGGCGGTGCTTGCCTGTTGCGCACGCCAGATCGCGTGTACAGCATTATTAAAGCCGTGCGCGATGCAGTGCCTAAAGAAATCCCCGTATCGGCAAAAATCCGCTTGGGCTTTGAAGACAAATCCACCTATATGGAAAATGCGAGCGCGGTGGAATCTGCTGGGGCCAATGAGCTCACCGTTCATGCCCGCTCTAAAGCCGACGGTTACAAACCGCCCGCCTACTGGCATTACATTGCCGAGATTAAAGCCAAGCTAAAAATTCCCGTAATCGCCAATGGCGAGATTTGGACTGTAGACGATTATCTGCGTTGCAGAGAGCAATCCCAATGCGACGATGTCATGCTCGGGCGCGGTTTACTTTCTTGCCCAGATTTAGCTCGCCAAATAAAAGCGCATTTAGCTGGTGAAGACTATCAGCCACTGACATGGCCAGAAATCTGCCAAATGTTGTTTACCTATTACCAAAAAACCACACCACTTTTTGAGGAGCGCAACTGCGGCAACCGCGTCAAGCAATGGCTGATGTATTTGAGCCGCCAGTACCCGCAAGCCCAACTTTTCTTTGATGATGTAAAGCGAAAAAGTAAACCACAAGAGATTGAAGATTGTTTTGCGCAAGCGCTAAGTCTTTGCCAATAAAAGAAACAACGAAAGCAGAAACAAAAAAGCCCGCAAAAATGCGGGCTTTTTGTTGATATTTTGGAAACCTAAAACTTACTCAAGCAAGGCATCTATTGCAGTCGCCAACTCTTTAGTCTCGTCAATTTTTTCCATCATTTTAACCAAGTTAATACCTAACTCGGTTGCCAAACTGTTGGGGAAGCTCGCCAAAATCGCTTCGCTATCTGCACCCGCTTCATTCATTTTATTGATGTATAGCGCTATATTCACCACACCCGCCAAACGAGGGAAAAACTCAGCTTCATGGGGATCTAACTGGTAGCGAATACTTTTAACAATACCGTCTGGGAACTTCCAGCGATGCGCAAGCTCAGCACCCGCCTCAGAAAAATCAAAACCTAAATAATTTTTTTCGATATCAACATTGCGCGCGCCTTTATCGACAACTTTCTGCATTTCCGCGCATTCGCTCGGCAAGAGGATATGAATTAACAATTCGCCGATATTATGAATCATGCCGCAAGTAAACGCGGTTTCAGCATCATCGTGAGAGTAGCGCGCAATCCATTTACAAATAGCTGCCACCGCAAAACTATCGTGCCAAAATTTCTTAATATCAAAGCCTTCCGGCGCTTTAAAAGCACCCGTTAGGCCAGACGCTAACACCAAAGTGCGCACCGCATTAAAGCCCAACAAAAACACAGCATCATTTACCGAACCCACTTTGCGGTTGCCGCCATAGTGAGCCGAGTTAGCAGCGCGTAATACTTTAATGGTAAGTACTTGATCAGCGCTGATTTTTTTTGCGATTGCATCATTGCTCACATTTTCGTCGCCGAAGCTTTCTATAAGCTCCTGAACCACCTTGGGAATGTTGGGCAATTTTTGAGCGTTATCTATTAGGTTTTGTAAATTCACGATGTCGCCTCGCTTTATCTTTATGGATAGTACATATGCTGATAATAGTTCAGCTTTAGCTGTTTGCTAATTTTATTTATATAAAAAATGTATTTCTGTGACGCATCGGAATATGCAAATCAGCAAGGAATCCAAAGCCCAAGCGCGCGCAAAACACACGGCCTAGGCCAAATCTCATTGCTTGCTTGGAGTAAGGCGATCAAAAGGAAGGGAGAACCTCCTCGGGAGCGCTCAGGCGCCGCGAGAACGGATTAATTTAATATTTAAAATCAATAGGTTGCGAGCGCCATCACGGCACTGATCTTTGTTGTTCACCGTAAATCAATCCACTAAAACCTATTGCAGAGCACTCGCCCCCTGAATAAGCCCAACAAACGCTTTCTGCCATCATGCGATTGCTGGCCGAATCTGTAGGCATTTGTGTCATTAATTTATTGGTTTTTTCCACATCGGTAGATGGGCCTTGAACAATTAAAGTGCGATAGGCATTTTTACCGCCAGTTGCACGCACAGTGTCAATAAAGGTTTACCAATATTATGTTTCTAGGGCTAAATTGTGCGTGCTTTCTTGATACAAATGTTCTTGATGTGAATCTTCTTGATATGAGCACTGCTGAGACGTACCTAGCAGAAAAACACCATCTTCTTCTGCCTGAAAGCTGATTGATTTATTGGAGTTCTCGTACACGGCTATTTCATTTGACGCAACCAACACATCACTGGTTTTAATCTTGCCACTGATTACGGCAATCCATGCAGTACGGTGATTGACTGGTGGCTCGTAAATCCACGCCTGCCCTGCCGCTAAAGTGACCACCACATAATTGATTAATGCCGGAAGCGCCAATTGACTGTTGGCATCGCCGTGTTGCCCCAAGAGTATTTGCGCTGGGCCATCGCGCTCAACCAGCGCTGCATCAAGATAAATACTTTGCGCAGGTGCAGACTCCAATGCCGGTGAAAGCGCAACCCGTAGTTTTACACTGATGCAATCTTGCGTTTTTGGCGTGAGCGAATACTGAATACCTGAACCAGAAAGCATCCAGAGCACATCGTCTTTTTTGAGGCATCCCTGCTTATGGGTTGAATCGCTAAAGTCCGCCTCGCCTGAAATCAGAAAGGTGATAATCGCCGTACCCGAATCAGACGACAGCAACGCTTCATCTGAAGTGGATACTTCATCCGTTCTTATCACCTCTAAAGACACAAAGGGTTTAACACGGTGCCCGAGAATTCGAGGAGTGATTAAGTGGCTTTCCGGACCTTTGTTATCGCTATCGGCATGAAGGCATATGGATCTTGGTTTATGAGGCATGTTGATTCACCACCTATAGTTATTTTTCAAATCGACACGCAAGGCGCATTAGCCTTGTTAGAGGGTGACAATACGAAATTGGGGGTATAGGCGGTAACGCTTTTCCTAAAAATGCTATCAGGATGCGAAAAGTTGAAGGATCTTTGTAATTAGTTTTACTTTGATTGCCTGAAGGGAACCGTAGAAACAGAAACTGTGGCTATTTGTTATACAGGGATTTAAAAATCTTAGGCGTACAGCCGTACTCTTCTTTGAAGAGTTTGTTGAAGTAGGAGACATTTTTGTAGCCAACCGAATAAGCGATTTCTGCAACATTCGCCTCTTCTTTTTCTGCCAGAAGGCGCGAAGCCTCAGCAAGCCGAAGCTTGTTTAAGTAGGTGGTAAATGTAAAACCTAGTTCGGCTTTAAGAATGTCATTCACCTTATTCCGATTCACACCCATGGCATTTACGATGGTTTCCACATCTAAATCTGGGTTGGCGTACTCAGTGGCCATAAAGCGCAAGATGGCGCTTTTTTCTTTGTCTCTATGCGGCTCTACTGAAAGTTGCTGGTAGGCAACCAAAGGGCGATCTTTCTGAATTTTATCTCTCAAATCGCTGACTAGTGCTTGAGTGTGCCGCCTGAAAAACCAAAAAGCATAGCCGCCCCAAGACAGAATCAAAAAGCCACCCAGCAGATAAAGGTAGCGCCAATCACGACCATGAAAGGTGATTTCGTTCAACTGTACACTGGATGCTATCTCTGCGGGGCTTTGAAAAGTCGAACCGAAA
>DAOORH010000354.1:0-3928 GCA_035389145.1 Cellvibrio sp. | reverse complement strand
GCGATTCACTAATATTGAGGTAGTGAACAATCTTGATGAAGTTGTGCTGGCCATAAGTGCTGCTATAAAAGCAAAAGCTTAACCCCCTCCCAACCTCCCCCTTGAAAAGCGGGGAGGGGCAGAACCTGCATGTAGGCTAATCTTCTTAACTTGCAAGATAACCTCCCCGTTCATAAACCACATCCATGTAATTTACCTTTCAGGTAGCTTCGCTATGTAAATTGCTCCTGCAATTTATCGAAAAGCGGGGAGGAGCTGATCTCACTTCATAGATTAATTGTCGTAACCTAGAACCAATCTCTCCGCCCACCCTTGACATTACATATATGAACTATATACCATATTTAGCATGTGGACTATATTTGAACATCGCCGGATATCCAAACAAATAACCAAGCTTCCTGCTGAAATTGTCAGTAGGTATGAAGTTTGGAAAAACATTGTTGAGTTATCGGGGCCGGATGGTTTGAAAGCCATTAAAGGTTTCAAAGACGAAAGCCTTGTGGGCGAATGGAAAGGGTATCGCTCTTCTCGCTTAAATATTCAATACCGCGTTATTTATCAAACTGATGGTAAAGAGTTCTTCGTTAATGTCGTTGAAGTTACGCCACATGACTACAAGAGGAAATCCTAATGAAAGACTTTTTGCCCGCTAAAAAGCATACCAATGTTACGGCTGGGGAGTCGGTTCGCATTATTCGTGAACTACAAGAGCTAAGCCAAAACCAACTCGCTGAGCTAACCGGTATCCCTCAATCCACTATTTCTAGCATTGAATCTGGGCGTATTAATCTTGGGGTTGAGCGTGCAAAGGTGTTAGCGGTTGCGTTGAAATGCCATCCCGCCGTTTTAGTTTTTCCGGGTTGGCATATCAATGAAAGTAGTGCAGCCTAATAATTATTGAATTGAAGTAAGCGATAAAATCTCTACTAAAAGCTTAACCCCCTCCCAACCTCCCCGCTCATAAACCACATCCATGTGGTTTACCTTTCAGGTAGCTTCGCTATGCAAATTGCTCCTGCAATTTGTGAAAAGCGGGGAGGGGCTGACTCCCTGCTAAACTCTTACAACTTAATCCCCACCCCCGCTAACTGCGCCACAATTTCTGCATGCAACGGCACACCTTGAAGTAAATTTCGCGCTTTCGCTTCCCATCCGCGTTCACCCGGGTATTGAAACGGTGACGCGTTATGCCCAAGGTAAGCGAGAAAATCTTTTACGCGCTCATCAAAATGCTGTCGATCAATAAAGGCTTCTACATTGAGTGCAATAAATATTTTGCTAGAGGCAGAATCAATTCCGCTGGGGTCGCGCGCTAATATTTCGTGAGTAAATGCCGCGCCTGCCAAAGCTGCCGTTAAGAGTTCAAACATCAGTGCTAAGCCTGCGCCTTTGTGTTCACCCATGGGTATGACGGCGCCTTTTAAAATTTCTTTGGTATCGGATGTGGGATTTCCCTCCGCATCTATTCCCCAATTACCGGGCGCCGCTTTACCTTCGCGCAACCAAGTAGTTACCTTGCCAACAGCAGCTTGGCTCATGGCCATATCCAATACGATGGGCTCATTAGCATTTAAATTCGGAATGCCTATCGCCAAAGGGTTGTTGCCAATCACGCGTGTTTTTGCGCCCCATATCGCCATAGTTGGCAAGGCGTTAGTGGTGCAGATGCCGACAAAACCCGCTTGCGCCGCGCGGCTGGCGTAAGCATGAGCGCGCCCCCAATGTGTAGTATTTTTTGCAAGGCAAATACCCACACCGAAATTGCGCGCACGCTCAACCGCTGCGTCCATCGCCTGCGCAGATGAGTAGCGACCGGGGCCGTTATCGCAATCCAAAACACAAATAGCGCCGAGGTCGCGGGACTTTGAAAATGTAGGCACAGGTGTCGCGCGGCCTTCTTTGAGTGCACTCAACAAACCGGGCAACATACGCACGCCGTGCGAAGGTACTTCCAACAAATCAGCCTCAGCCATAATGCTCGCTTCTATGCCCGCTTGATACTCAGGCACACCGGCATCACATAACGCTTGCTTAACAGCTGCACATAGAGTTTCGTAAGGCACACGCAACACATCGGTCATTGTTACTACTCCGGAATAAATTTATTGGCGCATCACAAAATCAAACAACGCCCGCAGAACGCAACCACTGTTGCAACTGCGGCAATGACATAGCACCCGACATACGCTGAACTTCTTTTCCCTGCTTAAATAAAATCAAGGTTGGAATACTACGAATTGCCCAGCGCTGGGCGATACTCGGAACCGCTTCAGTATTTAATTTTGCCAAACGAATTTTCGGCTCAAGAATTCCCGCAGCCTGTTCAAATACAGGCGCGAAACTTTTACAAGGCCCGCACCAAGGCGCCCAGCAATCTACCAAGACAGGAATATCATTTTTATCCAATACCGCACCGACATTACCCGGATGCAAGTCTATTGGCTTGCCCGCAAATAATGGCTTCTTGCATTTTCCACATTGCGGCTTATCGCCCAATCGCTCTTGTGGTACTCGGTTAGCCGCATTGCAGTTCGGGCAAGTGATTTGAATTAGGCTCATAGGAAACTCACAACATGAAGATTCATGAATTATACAAATTAAGCTTCAACCTGCTCTGCCCACTTGGCGAAGGCGGTATGCTCAATAAATAATTTTGAGGCGGCACTGTGTTCGGTAAGTGCATCTGCAGCAAGCAAAATCACGCCTGCAGTCCAAGTGGTTTTTTCGCGCGGCCAAATCACTTTGTCGCGAAAGTTATAGCCGGTCCAATAGCCACCATCGTCATCCATAAACTGATGTAACCAGCTGAATAAACTCAATGCTTTAGCATGCTCGCCTGCGGCCAATAATGCGAGGGTTAATTCGCAAGATTCTGCTACTGTCACCCAAGGCTCATCGCTCACGCAGCGGCAGCCAATATTATTTTCTACAAATGTTTGCCAGCGTAATTCAATTCTATCCTGCGCTGCTTTGCCTTGCATAACACCTGCAAGCACAGGGTAAAACCAATCCATAGAAAAACGCTCTTTAGACGCCCAAGTGCGATCAAAGCATTCCGGGTGATGACGTAAAATATTGCCCAGCTTTTGATAAGCTGCGACCCACGCTTCACAAGGCTGATTTAATTCTTGTGCGCATAGAACTGCACACTGCAGACTTTTATAAATGGATGAACAAGCGGTGACTAAGGCATCTTTTTTTGCGCTGCCATCTTTCGCTACAGCCCAATAAATTTCGCCAGTGGGCGATTGGTAGCGCAACACAAAATCAATCGCTTTTTTAACGACGGGAAATAGCTGTTGTAAGAAATCAAGATTTTGTGAAATTAAATAATGATGCCAAACACCGGTGGCGATGTACGCAATAAAATTGGTTTCGCGGTGGTTTTTATCAACGGGTTGATCGTCTAAATAATTAGCCCACCAACTGCCATCTGCCAATTGCTCGTTAGCAAGCCATTGATAGGCGCGCTCGGCAGCTTCAAACTCACCGCCAATACTTAACCCCATTGCTGCTTCAATATGATCCCAAGGATCGGCCTTGCCATCTTTAAACCACGGAATGCATCCATTAGGTAGTTGAGTTTGCAAAATGTAATTAACGGTGGGCCGCAGCAGGCTTTCAGGAAAAAACCCTTTAGTGAGTAGTAAATTTTTCATTTTTCCTATGCCTAATTTTTAAAGCTACACAGCCAATAAAGTATTTGGTCGTCATTCTCGCGCAGCGGGGATCCAGCCGTTAAAACCTAAATCAAGAGCTGGATTCCCGCTACGCGAGAATGACGACTCCCTACTAAACATATAAGACCACTAAGAAATATCATCTTTTCTAAAATGCATTACCACACTTTTTCCCAACACTGGATTTAGCAATTTTTCTAGCGTTTGTGTAATCCACGGTTTTTGCATTAAATCCCATACCAACA
>DAOORH010000353.1:0-3932 GCA_035389145.1 Cellvibrio sp. | reverse complement strand
ACCACATGCGATAACTTACCAAATCGACTCATGTTATTTCCTCGTTGATGTTGTGGGGACAACTCAACTTGGTTTTAACATGGGTTTTCTAATCGTGACAGGCGGAGCCTATCACTGATGACCACGTCCAAAGGACGTGGTTTTCTACGCTATCAATAAAACCCTCATATAGGTTTTGTACCACTTAAGAGGTAAAGTATATTCAAAAAAAATGCCGCTTAATTTAAGCGACATTTTTTAACAACTAAGGAGTTAACATCTAGCAATTTATTGCGCGTTAATGCAAATTGATTTATTTTTTATCACAACTTCCGCAACAAATCTCATCAGCCTCTTTATCGTTTTTGGTAGGATCAATAGGTATTGCATTCATGCGTGAGCCAGAGAATATACCCAACACCACCTGCCAGCTAACCGAGAATGCACCGATGATAAATACTACATCACCGAATGTTCTCACCCAACGTAATGTTTGCAAGAGATCTTGCTGCATAAAGGCTTCACTGCGCGCATACCACAAACCCACGGAAGCACTAGCGTGAAATTGAATGAATCCAATAGGCATTAGACTAGTGAAAATCATTAGTGCCAAACCGCCATTCAGCCACCAAAAGCTTACCTTCATCAAACGATCATTGAACACAAATTGCGGGCGAATATAACGTAGCACCAACAAGGTAAATCCCAATGCGAGGAATCCGTAAACACCAAATAATGCTGCGTGAGCATGGAGCGGCGTAGTGTTCAAACCTTGAATGTAATAAAGCGCTATTGGTGGGTTAATCATGAACCCAAATACCCCAGCACCCAACATATTCCAAAAGGCAACAGCGACAAAAAACTGTAATGGCCACTTAATATTTTGCATCCAAGGAGCGCGTTTTTTTAGGCTCCAGTTTTCCCATGCCTCGTAACCCAACACTACTAAAGGTACAACTTCCAGCGCACTAAAAGTTGCACCTACCGCCATAATCGGTGTTGTAGTGCCAGAAAAATATAGGTGATGGAAAGTACCAGGGATACCGCCAAGCATAAATAATGATGCGGAGCCCAAGCTAGCTGTAGTAGCCATGCGACGCGACACTAAACCCATGCTACAAAAAATAAACGCGAGGGCTGCGGTGGCAAAAACCTCAAAGAACCCTTCTACCCATAAATGCACAATCCACCAGCGCCAATATTCCATAACGGATAAAGGTGTACGCTCACCGTAAAAGAAACCTGCACCATAAAACAAGCCAATAGCCGCGACTGATGCCGTTAACAATGCCAGTAAATTCTTATCGCCGGGTTGATATAGTGCAGGCACTATGCCACGCAACATAAGCGCTAACCACAACACGATGCCGGTGAATTTACCAATCTGCCAAATACGACCAAGATCGACATATTCATACCCTTGATGACCCAACCAGAAATTTAAATTGGCAGGCATAATGTGTGCAATCGCTAAAAAGTTCCCAACAAAAGAACCCACCACAACAGCCACTAATGCCCAGAACAAAATATCCACACCTAACTTTTGGAATTTAGGATCCTTACCACCGTTAATGATCGGCGCGAGAAATAATCCAGCTGCAAGAAATCCTGTAGCAATCCAAAAAAGTGCAGATTGAATATGCCATGTGCGGGTTAACGAGTAAGGAAACCACTTTGACAAATTAATACCGTAAAATTCTTGCCCTTCAACCGTGTAGTGTGCGGTGACACCACCTAACATTACTTGAAAGCAGAATAGCGCGACCACTAAAAATAAATATTTTCCTAAGGCGCGTTGTGAGGGGGTCAGCGATACCAAAGAGATAGGGTCTTTTTCAGGCGCTACGAATTCGTGCTCATCTTCTTTGCGTAAAAATGCCCAAACCCAAATTAAGCCGCCCACGCCAGCGATTAATAAAATCACACTCACAATCGACCAAATAATATTTTCTGCGGTGGGTTTATTGCCAATTAAAGGCTCATGGGGCCAGTTGTTGGTATAAGTTGCGCTGCCAGTAGTGCGCTCGGTGGATGCCGCCCATGCGGTCCAAAAGAAGAACTCCGTTAAGCGCGCGCGCCTTTCTGGGTCTGGCAAGGTATCCTCTTTCATTGCAAAACTTTTGCGTGTGCTGCGCAATTCAGGTTCTGCACTAAATAAGCTGGCGTAATAGGCTGTGGTTTTTTGAATAGCTTGAGCACGACGTTTGCTCACCACCACTTTATCGCTGGCAGAATCGTAAGTATTGGTGCGATATGTGGTTTTAAGTTCGTACTGCAAACTATTTTGTTGCGCACCATTTAGTTCAGCGTAAGGTTTGCCAAAGGATTCCTGTGCCGCTATTTCTAACCAATTGGTTAATTCGCGATGTAACCAATCCGCTGTCCAGTCTGGAGCTTGATAAGCACCATGACCCCAGATAGATCCCAATTGCATGCCGCCTACAGACTGCCATGCGGTTTGGCCGTCGAGTATGCTGTCATGCGTCATTAAAATACGGCCATCATCCGCGACAACCTGCCCTGGAATGGGTGGTGCATGCCGATAGACTTCGCGACCAAAATATCCAAGCGTTGAAAAAGTTACTATGAGGATGGCAATTAATAGCCACCATAATTTGCGGTATTCACGCATGATTTACACCTACTGTTTGATTATCGATACGGTGGAATAAAATATTATTTTCAAGATGAATGTGATCCATCAAATCTGTTTTAAATGTTTCTAATCCTAAATAAAGCGCGCGCCAGGTATTACACGCCCCCTGGGGTAATGTAATATTGTGAGTAATACGATCGATCACTGCCAATATGGCTCCGTGATCATCGTGTTCGCCGCGCATCATCAAAATGGGTTGAACGGCTACATGGGTCATACCGCGGCTGATCATCGGGAACAAAATCTGCTCCTCCTTCTGCATATGTTTTTCCAATTCTTGCTGCATAGTTTCCAAATGGTGCGCCAAGCCTCTAGGGCAATCGCTCTTGTTGCCATGAACCAGCTCTACACGTTGGGCAAGACGAATCAACTCTGGAAGTTGTTCACGATGAATATCATGATAACGGGTGAGGATATGTTCAATTAACTCTAGGTTTGGTAGCACCGCTAAATCTTGCTCAGCAGACTGCCGTGACTGCATCGCCATTAATTCAGCGACTAATGCATCGGAATTCAATGACCTACCTGCGGTTGCATCGCGCAAGCTTTTATTGCCGCCACAACAGAAATCTAATTGATACTTATGAAAAATAGCGGTAGCGCCCGGAATATTACGGGCAATCTCACCGAGACTTTGTTCGATAATGGTCATACGGCCTCTCCTGTTGCAGACAATTTGTGGGATCTGAAGATAATTTGGCGTATTGCCAAGCAACCCTCTTAACATTCATTGTAAATGCATCTTATAAAGATGTACAATAAATACATGTTTAAAATGTAAAAAAATTACTTTTGAGTCTGGATTAGAGAAGTAAGTGATAAATTACGATCAGGAGGCTTTCCATAAACCAGTTTTACAGCTCAAAGATGATTGAATTATCACCTTATGCTTGATCAAGCCTGCCACAGCCTTTAATCTTGATGTCTAAATCGACAGTAACATCTGTTGGCAGAAAGACAGCGCTAGACCTTGTTGTATCTATTTTAATTTATGGTTGATTCTTACTTATAAGCTGAGAGTCATTCTGAGGATCCGAGAATCACATGTATATAACCCGCTACACCGATTATTCCTTGCGCGTACTTATGTATGTGGCACTCAAAGGCGATGAGATATCGACGATTGGTGAAATTGCAGATAGCTATGGGATATCAAAAAACCATTTAATGAAAGTTGTTCAACAACTTAATGCAAAAGGTTATTTAATTGCTCTGCGAGGGAAGAATGGCGGACTGCGATTAAATGGCCCAGCAGCGAATATTAACATTGGAAATTTAGTGCGTGATACTGAAGAAG
>DAOORH010000352.1:0-3941 GCA_035389145.1 Cellvibrio sp. | reverse complement strand
CTGACGCTCAAAGTTGCGCTGTGCCAGCAGGTTCCATGCTTGAATTAAATGCAAGGTTAGCGACGAGGTGAGTTGTAACTCATTGCGCAAACTGGCGTTCTGGACGGACTCAGTATTACTGGCAGCATTGATTTCAGTGAGCCTTTTGCAGATTTGAGTTGTGTTGAGCTCCAGTAAAAGACTGTTCTCGTCTGCAGCAAAGCGAGAGCGATAAAGTGGTGGGCGATTGCTGTTGAGCGCCACCGCAAATAAATTATCGTGATTACCTGTCTGGGAATCGTGTAACTGCGCCAGCGCGCTCAACTCATTGAGGACTTCAAACGTAGAGAGAATTTCATCTTGGCGAAGCTGGTTAGGACGAGCACAGGCCAGCAATAGAGCACGTACATAAGTGAGAGTTATAGTACGGCAATGTTGTAGGTGCGGGTACTCATCTACTACCGCATTTTCGGTAATCCCTAGCTGCAGCGCTATTTGATATAGCGAGTGTAGCTCGGCCCAAAGTTGGCCTGAAATGGGGACATAGAGTTGGTAGTACCTCAGTAACAACAGGCCTAGTCCAGTTATGGCGCGGTGAATCGCCAGAGTCAGTAAATCGGTGTTGGCATTGGCTTGGTTGCACAGGTCGCGGATGGCGACAAGGTAACCATTGATCATGTGCTTCTGTAGCGCCTGCGCAATAGTGGCCGTTTTTACCGCCGGTTCCGGCAAAATGAGCGGTTGATTGAGGAAGTTTTGAGTTAAGCCTTCAATGGATTGTAAAGTCGGGTTGCGTAAACTCTCGAGGATTTGAATGCGGTTTCCGGGTGTGGTTTGAAACCGGCCAACATCGGGCAGCGCTTGATAGAGCAGACCGCTGACAAATTGCACTTGCGTCAGTGGAAGTGAGCGAACCCAGGCTCTTACGCTAGAATCTCGAGAACCATCACAAAAGCTCAGTTGCGCCAAATCCTGTATAGGCACATTGAGTTGTTCGGTTAGTTCTTTGATGGTCTGGAGTTTTGTCATCGCCTTACGACTATCGCTCTGATGATCTTGAAAGTGTTATTACACTATAGCCCAATTATTCCGGTTGGCCTGAGTTTGTGATCTAAGATCTTGTGTTAATTATTGTTTTTCTGAAGCTTAGTATCTAGCTCCATAAGTCGCTCAGGGGTGCCGACATCGCTCCAGCCACCGCTATACACATGGGCACTAATTCGGTTGTGTGCGATTCCAAAACGTAACACCTCACCCAGTGGAAACTTGTTCCTCTGTTGGGGATAGGTACTAATCAAACGCGGGTGAATCAGGCTAATTCCGCCAAAGGTGAATTTAGGTAGCCCTGGGTTGTTCTCCAGCCGTCCTTGTGGGTTAGGGGAGAAGTCGCCAGCTGGATGAAACTCTGGGTTGGGAACGAGTATTAGGCGAGCATCTTCGTCATCTTGCAGGCGCAGGGCTGTCAGCTCCATCAGCGGATAATTCGTCCACACATCGCCATTAATTAGAATAAAAGGTTCGGTGCCAAGCAGTGGGAGTGCGTGCAACAATGCGCCTGCTGTTTCTAGAGGTTCTGGTTCTTCGGAATAGCTGACGGTTAAGCCAAATTTTTCACCATTGCCTACAAATGTGCGAATTTTATCGCCTAGGTAGGCGAGGTTGATGATGACTTCGTTCACTCCAATTTTCGCCAAGGCCTCCAAATGATATTGCAGTAGCGGCTTGCCACCGGCTGACAGCATAGGTTTTGGAAGGCTATCGGTTAGCGGACGCATGCGTTCGCCAAGCCCAGCGGCAAGTATCATGGCTTTCATTGGTGGTCACCGGCTTGGCGATAATCGCTGTACCACACTTGTTGTTCGGCTAGCGGTAAAAGCTTGTCGCAAAACCAATCCGCAAAGGGTTTGAGCTCTGGGTAAGACTGAGCGACTTCTACTGTGTAGCGAATCACCAACGGTAAGTCCTTCAGGTAATGGGGTTTGCCATCGCGCAAATTCAGGCGTGCAAATATGCCTAGAACTTTGATGTGGCGTTGCAATCCCATCCAGTCAAACCAACGCAGGTAGGTTTTTGCATCGATACTCGCATCCAGCAAGCCTGCCTTGATAGCCGTTTGGTGATAATCCGTCGCCCAAGCGGTTACTTGTTCCGCTGGCCAGCGGATATAGCAATCTTTCAGTAGCGATACCAGATCATAGGTACAGCTTCCCCAGAGCGCACCTTGGAAATCTATTACCCCCAAACTGTTATCGTTACGAATTAATAGGTTGCGAGAGTGAAAGTCGCGGTGAACCAAGCACTGCGGCTGCGCAAGGGCAGAGCTTTCTAGCACTTTAAATAGCTCGTCGAGCATGGTTTTTTCAATGGGATTTAGCTGGTAACCAAGAAGCGCAGCTACAAACCATTCGCTAAAAATGTTGAGTTCGCCGCGCAGGAGTTCAAGATCATAGCGTGGTAACAGTGCAGGTTGATCTGGGCAGGCTGCAAGGCTGACAAGGCTTGAGAATGCCTCCCGGTAAAGTGCGTGGGCCGTGCTTGGGCTAAGCTGGCGATGCAAAAGATCATCGCCAAAATCCTCCACTAAAAGAAAGCCTTCGGTTTCGTCCGCAACTAGAATCTTGGGGGTGCTTACTTGGTGTTCGCTCAAGTAACAGGCGAGGGCGACAAACTGGTGAGTATCTTCGGTTTGGGGTGGTGCATCTACTGCTAACCAGCGCGATGGCGAGGTGAAACGAAAATAGCGGCGAAAACCGGCATCGCTGGCGATCGGTGTTAGCGCAATAGCTGCTGGTGCGCAATCGAGCTGATCGGCAACCCAGCGGCTAAGTTGTTGTTCGCGCTCATTAGGCGTAAAAGCCGTGGGCATGTGAGCTCCATAAATTAGTGAGGTCGCAAGAATGGACGCGATTCTAGCACTGGGTGACAGGCAAAATCTCTGTTAAACAGGGTGCACTAATTACTTTTGGCTCACCTGTTGTTTTGGATGGGGTTTTGTTTGGGGTTAGTTGATTTTTTTGTTTGCGAAGGAATCTTGCGAATTCATTCCCTGCCACCGCCGATTGCAGTAGAATCGCAGCAATTTTTCGCGTATCCCAAATCACCAATACGGGTTTGATATTTTTTCCGGTTGATACTTTCTAGAAGCAACTTTCGAGAAGGAACCGTCTAGAAGGAAATTTGGGATACCACTCCAACGAGATAGTTGTTAATGGCTTTAGCCCCCACGTTTCCTTTAGCTCCAATGACAATAGGTTTGCGCACTGCAGGTTTGGTGGTCTGCTTACCGGTATTGGGTTTGCTCTACTCTGCAACTAGCTGGGCGGATGAAGCGTCACAAGAGCTCCGTAAAGAGTTTGAAGATAGCCAGCATTTAGATTGGGTGCCCATAGAGAATTTGACCGAAGCCCAAAAACGGACTGTTCCTAACAGCTGCTGCAAAGGCGCATATGTGCCGCCGGCAAGAACTGATGGTGATGCCACTTTGCAGCCAGAATCGGCTCCTTTACGTTCTCATGCGGATGAGCAAATCAGCGAGGCGCAGTCGCGGGTTACCTTCAGTGGTAATGTCTCCATAACTCAAGGCAATCGATCCATTAGTACTGAAAGCGCCGCCTATGACAAAGAGACGGGCCAAGCCAAGCTTACCGGTGGAATTCAGTTGCGCGACCCTAATGTGATGATCCGCGCTGATTCTGGCGATATCAATTTAGAAACGGGCGATGCGCGTTTTGAAAATACCCGGTTCGTATTTTACGAAAGCCGTATTCACGGTGTTGCGGGTAGCCTGCATAAGTTTGGCGACAATGTTGTCAATCTTGAGCAGAGTTTAATTAGTAGCTGTGAGCCGGGCGACAATGCTTGGTCGATTCGCGGATCAGAGATCAGTTTGCATCCGGATGAAAATTACGGCACAGCCAAAAACATGCGGATCAACATACAGGATATTCCCGTCTTCTACCTAC
>DAOORH010000351.1:0-3942 GCA_035389145.1 Cellvibrio sp. | reverse complement strand
CTTTTAGGTCTGCAAGTGAGCCCAGCAACATGTGGTTGTTTATCACCGAAATTTTCATTTCTTCTTCTGGCAAAACACCTTCTATTTGTATGCCCTGCACACCGCCGGCATAACTCACCAGCCCTTCACTGGCAATATAAGGTGCAACGCCTAAAACTTTAGGGTGTTGCTTCACCTGTTGCGCAATTTCTGTCCAGCTAGAAAGCGCAGGCTCGCGATCTATATAGCCATGAGGGATAACGCTGAGTAGCCGCTGCTTCATTTCGCGGTCTAAACCATTCATTACCGATAAGACAACAATCAGCGACATAACCCCCAAGGCCATACCAATAAGCGAAAAAGCGCTAATAAAGGAGATAAATTGATTGCGGCGTTTAGCGCGGGTATAGCGCAGGCCTATATAGAGAGGTATGTTTTTCATCATGGGCGCATTAAACCCACTAAGTTGGCGCTTGTAAAGAAGCTGTATCCGCTTAAAAACTATACGATAGAGCTGGGTTCAGGCTATTTAGCAAGACAAACTCTCACCGTGTGCTATGTTTAAGTTCAGCAACATTAAGAGAACTGAAAATGTCAGAGCGCCGCAGCTATTTCCGCATTGATGAAACCATCGCCTTGGAATTCAAAGTAATCGATGAACTCACAGCCAATAAAGGCCAAGCAGAGGCATTGTTTAGCAATGCCAATTCTCTAAAGCTTTACAGTGAACTTAAAAAAATTGATGCGGATAATGCCCAGTATCTGTTCCAAATAAAGGAACTAAGCCGCCCCTTGGCTGAATATCTGCATAACCTAAACAGAAAGATTGAGCTGCTTGGCCAAGAGCTTATGGCCGAACAAAAGCCCCTGCCTCCATCAAAAACCATTCGTCAGGTTAATCTCAGCGAAGGTGGTATAGCTTTCGGCAGTACGAACGCTATTAATACTGGTGATTATATTGGGTTGCGAATAGTATTTTTCCCCAGTAATGCCGGCCTGATTTTATTTGCCCGCATCATCCGCTGCGAGCCTAGCAATAGCGGCGAGTTTCAAGTTTCAGCAAAATTTCATCGTATAACTGATCTGCAGCAGCAGTTAATTGGCCAGCAAATTATGCGCGCACAAATGGCTGAAAAACGTCGGCTTCAAGAAAATCAATGAAAGCCAATTATTAAACGGAAGGGCAGCGAGTAGATTGATCGTGAAAAAATTATTATTTGGTTTTATTTTTTTCGTTTTCACTAGCCCGGTCTTGGTAATGGCAGAGGATATAAAAATCCCCATAGGCGCACAAACACCAGAATCCAAACAGATAGCACGCCCTGCCACTGGAACGACTAAAAACAAAGTTAAAATTCAGTTTGGTGCTCCAGTTAAAGAAAATGCACCTAAAGGCAACCCACCTATTTCAACTTGGGAATATGCTGAATTTACGGTTTATTTTGAAAACGACCATGTTATTTATAGTGTTGTGAAACCTAAGCTTCATGACAGCAAAGAGATAATTATTGAAACAATCGATGAGATGTCTGAGGACGATTTGAAACCGAATTGAACAAGTTTATTTATTAACGAATAAACTTGTTCTCGCGAGATTAGAATTTACTTGCGGCTAACCCTGTTCATACCATCCAAAGCCGCCACGCGATAAGCTTCTGCCATGGTGGGATAATTAAACGTTGCGTTTAAGAAGTATTGAATACTGTTTCCCTCACCTACTTGATTCATAATCGCTTGGCCGATGTGGACAATCTCTGCTGCCTCAGCACCAAAGCAATGAACCCCGAGTACCTCTAAAGTATCCACATGAAACAACAATTTCAGCATGCCTACAGATTCGCCAGAAATTTGGCCGCGCGCTGTATTTTTAAAGAAGGCGCGCCCAACTTCATAGGGAATACGTGCCTGGGTTAATTCGGTTTCGGTTCGGCCAATCGAACTGATCTCGGGCAAGGTGTAAATACCAGTAGGAACATTTGTGAGTTTTGCGCATACATCGCCTAATATTTCGCCAGAGACAGCGCGCCCTTGGCCATAAGAAGCGCTCGCCAAACCAGGCCAACCAATCACATCACCCACTGCATAAATGTTGTCAACTTCAGTGCGATAACAATCATTCACCTTAAGATTGCCACGATGATCCGGTTTTAAACCAATGTTTTCCAGCTTCAAATCATGGGTATTACCACTGCGACCATTACACCATAAAATTGCGTCAGCTCTTAAGCGTTTACCTGATTTCAAATGCAGAGTTACGCTGTGCTCATTCGCCTCAATAGATTCGTATTCCTCACTATGACGAACAGTTACTCCGCTATCACGCAAGTGATAACTTAATGCATCGGAAATTTCATCGTCCAAAAATGACAGCAATCTGTCGCGGTTATTGATTAAATCAACGCGCATACCCAAACCGGAAAAAATTGACGCATATTCACAACCAATCACCCCTGCGCCATAAACAATTAAATGACGCGGTGTATGTTGCATATCCAAAATGGTATCGCTGTCGTAAATGCGGGGATGGTTAAAATCAACATCATCAGGGCGATAAGGGCGTGAACCTGTAGCAATAATTATATCTTTGGCGGTAATTGTTTCTTTCGCGCCGTCTGGCATGAGGAGTTCAATTGAGTTGGGACTTAGAAAAGATGCTTCACCGAGATGTACGCTTACGCGATTACGCACATAGAAATTAGTATGCAGCTCAACCTGCTTGGGGATGACTTTGGCAGCAGATTCAAGAACGCGAGGAAAAGTAAGGCGACGAGTATCGCCAATTTCACGAAACAAGCTATTGGCTTTAAATTGAATAACTTGCTTAACAACATGACGTAAAGATTTTGAAGGTATGGTTCCTTTGTGTGCACAACTGCCACCAACGACGATTCTATTTTCAATGACACCTACACGTTTTCCTGCTTTTGCTGAAGCTATTGCCGAGCTCTCGCCGGATGGGCCTGAGCCGATCACCAGAACGTCATACATGTAATTTGCTGTCACTTTGGTTTCCTCTAATTTTTCTTACCCAAATGCTCGAATAGACTTTACTTACTGTAAGTCTGCACCCTAAACGTGAATCTATTGTAGCAACGAAAAGACGTGATTGCCTCTTAAGCCCAAAACAACTAGGTAAAAGCCCAATTAGCGCTCAAGTTTTAACCGATTTACGGGGGGTATCCATAAATTTAACTAGTCTGGCATGAAGAGCCTAGCAAATATCTGTCCATAATCGATATGTCAAAAACACGCTAAGCCACAAATTAAAAAACTCAGCGCAACACTACAAAAATTATGCGCTAAAACCCACTTTTTACAGCTGCGCGAGTACAATGCTCGAACTCTAAACTTCAGGATAAAAGCGCTTCACGATGGTATCTATTCAGCACCCTCCGGTATCTACACGCCCCAATAACAAGCAAAATTGGGGGCAGTTGCACGGCAGCTCACAGGCCTTGGCGATTCTTCATGGGGCGTACCAAACCCAAGGTTTTAGTTTAGTCATTACCGCAGATACCAGTAGCGCCCTACGCTTGGAAAGTGAGTTGGCGTTTTTTAATCAACGCGATGATTTTAATATTCTGCACCTCGCCGATTGGGAAACCCTGCCCTACGATACGATTTCTCCGCACCAAGATATTATTTCGGACCGATTAAAAATCCTCTACCAATTGCCGCAAGCCAAGCAAGGGATTTTGGTTGTGCCGGTAACATCTTTGTTACAGCGTCTAATGCCGTCGGATTATTTGCTGGGCAATAGTTTGATGGTGGAATGTGGCCAGCAAATAAATATCGATGCCATGCGCCGTAACTTTGAAAAAGCGGGCTACCATTGTGTGGATACCGTTTACGAGCATGGCGAATATGCAGTGCGCGGTGCGCTCTTGGATATTTTCCCAATGGGTAGCGAGCAACCCTATCGTTTAGATTTATTTGACGATGAAATTGAAACCCTGCGCACCT
>DAOORH010000350.1:0-3957 GCA_035389145.1 Cellvibrio sp. | reverse complement strand
CTTAGATTATTTATATGCATTTCCTGAGGTATTTAATCTGCATCAAAAGGTGTAGATACATGGTGTTGCCTCGCCTCTGCCAGGGCCTCTTGGAGCGGGCGTGGTTTACCAAAATAAAACCCTTGTGCATCACCACAGCCGCAACTACGTAAAATCTCTGCCTCCAGTTGAGATTCAATGCCTTCTGCCGTGGTGTCGAGCATTAAAGCGTCGGCCAGCTGGATAATGGCATTGACTATAGCCAATGCGCCTGTGTCTTGAGTGAGTGCGGTTACAAATGAGCGATCAATTTTTAGTTTGTTCAACGGAAAGGTACGCAGGTAAGCGAGCGATGAGTAACCTGTGCCAAAATCATCGAGTGCAATGCGCACTCCAAGCTTACGCAGCGCTGTGAGCGTTTGTTGTGCAGAAATATTGTCCTGAATTAATAGCGATTCGGTAATTTCCAGTTCCAGTCGTGCGGGCTCTAAGCGGCTAATCTGAAGTGCCCAGCGCACTACATCAACAACGTTGCCTTCGCGGAACTGAACAGCGGAAAGATTCACCGCTATGCGCCATTTCTCGGGCCATTTAGCCGCGTACTTACAGGCTTCAACGAGCACCCAAGTTCCTATGGGAATAATCAGATTGGATTCTTCTGCCAGTGGAATAAATTGCGCGGGGGAGATTAAGCCCAGCTCAGGATGGTGCCAGCGAATCAAGGCTTCAAAGCCAATGACTTCTTGCGTAGCTAATTTGATTTGCGGCTGAAAAAACAATTCAAATTGGCCCACAATAGGTGTTTGTGGCCAGACTAAATCTTCGCTGAAATTTTTATTGAGCAATTTATTTGTAGCGGCATGTTCTTCTAATGCGGCGCGCATATCGTTGAGTAAATGTAGTTTTTGTTGTGCAACAATTTCCATACCTGGTTCATAAAAACGGAACGTATTTCGCCCTGCAAATTTAGCGGCGTATAGTGCCATATCAGCATTTTTTAGCAGCGTTTCAGTGTCTTTGCCGTGATCGGGCGCTAAGGCAATACCGATACTGCAACCAATTTGTAAGTTTTTTCCATTAATCACACAGGGTGCAACAAAGGTACTAAGTAAGCGTTGCGCAAGTTGCCCCGCTTGTACGGCAGAATCTTCGCCGGGGCTGATAATGGCGAATTCATCGCCACCTAAACGTGCGAGTAAATCATTGCTGCGCACCGTTTGGAGTAAACGCTGTGCGACATTTTGTAATACCAAGTCCCCCACACCATGGCCCAGCGAATCGTTTACATTTTTAAAGTTATCCAAATCCAAAAAAAACAGCGTGAATGCCGAGAATTGATTTTGTTTTTTTAGTGATTCAAGTTGCATATAAAAGCAGTGGCGGTTGGCAAGGTTGGTGAGAGAATCAACATTGGCCAAACGACGCATTTCCAACTCGGCATTGCGTTTGTGGGTCACATCTGAACCTACTCCGCGCCAGCCAATAAAGTGCTCTTTATTATTGAATAAAGGCTTTGCCGTGAGTTGCCACCAATGGCGTTCACCGCGAATTAGAATAGGAACCACAAGTTCGCGAAACGGTTCTTGTTGCAGAAAATGCTGTTCAAGTTGAACAACCGAATTGCTCTCAACAAATTCGCTGCGCGCGTAGTTGTCGTCAAATAATTGCGTGAAGGGTTTTTGGGTTAGTGCTGTGGTGCGCTGGCCCAGCAAGGCCGCCAGTTTTTGCGAGGGGTTGTGGAGCACACCGTGGTGATCTAACTCCCACAGCCAATCGCTGGTGTGTGATTCAAAATCGTGTAATAGCAAACTCACTAATTGCTGTTGGTGCGCTGCTTCGGCTTCCGCCATTAAACGCGCACCGAAGGTTTTTGCCGATGACAAAACCGCCGAGCAAACGATAAAGGAATACAGCAGTAGCAGTACCGCCAAGTCCCAATTTTGGGCAATGCCGTCTTTGATTAACGCGACTTCGCAACCCAGAGCAACTAATAAAACATATGCCATGGAAGCTTGTGGAACGGTTGATAAGGCGAAACCGCCCGCACATAACATGCCCACGCAAACGGAGGTAAGCATGAGTGTGAGATGAGCATCAGAATTGTTAAACACTAAAATGGGTAGTAGTGCCCAAATGGCGCCGAGCGCGGCGGCATGCTGGGTAGCGCGCGTTAGGGCGCGGGTAGAAACCCGTTCCGGTGGAGGGCGTTTACGTTGCAATAACCAAGCGCGGGTACCTTTGTAAATAATGCACCCCAAAACGGTGGACCAGAGTGCCACATAATAAAACGAGGGTGAATCATAAAAAATGACCAGTAGCGCCAGTGCGTTAAACGCGTTAGCGAGCATGGTTAACGGGGTTAATCGCAAAATAGACTTTATTTGCTGCGCACGAAAACCAGCCGCAACGGCAGGGTCAGCCTCATAAATACGAAAATATGCATTCAAGGCACGGCTTAAATAGCGCCAACGTTTGGTGAAATAATCCATTCAAAGTTCACGGTGTTAAAAGGATTTTGACCAATTGAACACGGGCAATGTTGTTAGAATCTTGGTGCCGTGCTTCGCAATTCAGGCAGCACAAAAAATACTCATAGCTGCTTATTCAGACTAGTTGAGCTGGGGGGGCTGTCAAGGGAGAGGGGGCGCAGAGAGGGCGTAACACCAAGCCCGTCCTTGGGCTTGAGATTGGCTTGAGTGAGCTTATTTCGGTTGGTCTATAACCGGTTCAGGCTTTTTCTCGATATTGGTCGGCAAAGGCATATCGCGTTTGGCGTTATCCAAATACTTCTCAGATTTATCTTCGCTAAGCGGTGCTGGACCGGGGAGATGATCACCTTCAGTTTTAACGAGCTTATCGTTTTCAAAGTACACGGTGTATAAATGCTGGGTATAGCTGCCATCGCTACCGCGTTTGAGGCTATAAAAATAATCCCAACGGTTATCATTAAAGGTATCGGGCAATAAAGTGTTGCCCAATACAAAGCGCACTTGGCGTTTGCTCATCCCTAATTTCAGTTGGCCAGCCATTTCAGGGGTAATAATATGCCCTTGTTGAACGTTGAGTTTGCGCACGCCGGGGAAGAATCCACAGCTGTTAAGCATCAGTGCACAGAGGGTGACCAGTAAAATACGACTGGCTAATTTCATAAGAGGGCTTCCACTAAATAATTTGAACACGGATAATACCCGAACCACAGGAAAACTGAGAAGGTTTTGGGGGAAAAATGGCAGATGAAAACCAAGAGTTACGCAAAGTAGGCCTTAAGGTCACCTTGCCACGGATAAAAATTCTGCAAATGCTGGAATCCGCCGAGCAACACCACATGAGCGCAGAGGACGTATATAAGTCCTTGATTGAGCAGGGTGACGATGTTGGTTTGGCGACGGTATACAGAGTTCTCACGCAATTTGAAACCGCAGGCTTAGTAGTTAGACACAACTTTGATGGCGGTCACTCGGTATTCGAAGTCGCCCGTGGCGAGCATCATGACCACATGGTCGATATAGATAGCGGAACCGTCATAGAGTTCCATAACGATGAAATTGAAGCTTTGCAGCGTCGCATTGCCGCTGATCATGGTTATGAACTAACCGATCACAGCTTAGTGTTGTATGTAAAACCGCTGAAAAAGTGATTTAGTTTCAGGCGTAAAAAAGGCTGCATTGTGCAGCCTTTTTTAATTTCCGATTTTTTATCGGCTCTCCAAAATCTCTCTTGCATGCGCCAACGACTGCTCAGTCACTTTCGCGCCGCCCAACATTCTCGCGATCTCGCTAACTTTTTCTTCGCCTTCCAACAAAATCAGTGTGGATTCTGCGCTGGTTTTGGTGGATTTTTTACTGACTAATAAATGTTGATGCCCTTTGCTCGCAACTTGCGCTAAGTGAGTTACGCAAATGACTTGGCCTTTTTCGCCCAGTTGACGTAGCAGATTGCCGACGACATCTGCAGTCGCACCGCCAATACCTACATCCA
>DAOORH010000349.1:0-3960 GCA_035389145.1 Cellvibrio sp. | reverse complement strand
AGAAGGGAATATCTTTGCGCTTCATTTTGCGCCAGATACTGTAAATATGTTTCGCGCGGCCAGACACTTCGCCGTCGATCTTGGCGCTCTGCAACTCGCCGCGCAAGAGCGCGAGCATATTGTCGATGTACTCTTGGCGCGCTAAGCGGCGCTCATCCAAAAGCGTAGCGATTTGTTTGTATTCGTCCGGCTCTAAATATCGAAAAGAAAGATCTTCCAATTCCCATTTGATATGGCCAATACCAAGGCGATGGGCGAGCGGTGCATAAATATCAGAAACTTCGCGCGCAACTTGCCTGCGACGCTGGGGGCTAGCGGTTTTAACGGCACGAATGGCGCAGGTTCGCTCGGCGAGTTTAATGAGGGCAACACGCACGTCATCCACCATCGCCACGAGCATTTTGCGAATTTTTTCGGCTTGCACTTCAACTTGATTGCCAAGCACGCGGTCTTCGTTTTCATTGCGCTGGTAGCTGATGGCCGCCATGCGCAACACACCTTTCACTAACTTGCTAACAGTATCGCCAAATTGGGTTTGTACATCCGCAAGGGTGATTTTATTTTCGCGCACCGCACGGTAGAGAATCGCAGCGACAAGGGCATCTTGATCGAGTTGTAAATCGGCCAGAATTTCAGCCATCTCCAAGCCAATACGAAAGCAAGTGAAATCCTCACCCCAGTTGTGATCGTCTTCGGTGTGAATATCCACCAAGGACAAGCTCACTTGCGCAGCCCGCACTAATTCTGCACGGGTAGTCTCGGTCTGGGCGTGATGACTGTTGAGGCGGTCAATCCACGCCTCAATATCTACCTGACCATCAGCTGCTATAGGGTGATCTTGACGAACTTTAACCATAAAAGCCCCTTTTTCTTATTATGTAGGAGCGACTTTAGTCGCGATATGTAAAATGTTTTCGCGACTAAAGTCGTTCCTACAAAAAATTATTTGCGTACGAACAGCGCCATAGATTCAACATGCGCGGTATGGGGGAACATATCCAACACCCCCACCGAGTCTAGTTGATAACCAGCTGCGACCAAGACTTTTGCATCGCGGGCAAGAGTTGCGGGATTGCAGCTCACGTAGACAATTCGCTTGGGTGAAAGTTGCGGCAGTTTGTCGATGATCTCTTTAGCGCCATCACGCGGTGGATCCAACAGAACTACATCGATTTTGCCGCAGGTTTGATTGAGGCGATGTTCCGTCATGGTCAGCAAGTTAGCGGCGGTAAACTGCGCATTAGTAATGCCCAACTTAGTCGCATTTTCGCGCCCGCGCTGCACCATAGAATCCGCGGCTTCAATACCTATCACCTCTGCGCACTTACGCGCCAAAGGCAAAGTGAAATTCCCTATACCGCAAAACAAATCCAGCACCCGCTCATTGCCCTTGAGCGCTAACAACTGCAAAGCCTGCGCCACCATCTTGGCGTTCACTTCTGGGTTTACTTGAATAAAGTCTTGCGGGTGAAAATCCAATTCCAACTCATAATCTGGTAGGCGATAAGACATGCGCGGATCAACATTCTGCCCGTTCAAATCCTGCAACTGATGCGCCTCGCCACCCTGCAGCCAAACACTAAAATTTAAGCTGGCCGATAGCGCAGTGAGATTCTGCAAATCCACTTCGCTTAAAGGTTGTACGTGGCGCAATACGACAGCGGTTTCTTGTTCAGTGTGAATAAGCTCAAGATGAGTCACCGCTGCAGCGGCGCGCAGCTCGGTAAGCCAGGTTTTGAGTGGCGCCAAGAGGCGATTTAATTCCGGTGCAAGCACGCTGCACAAATTAACTTGAACCAGTGTTTTGCTGGTGCGTTTGCGGAAACCGAGTGTGACCTCGCCATCGGTATAATCAATACCCAAGCGCGCGCAGCGACGATAGCCTTGGTCAGCAGAAGAGATAGGTGCCAACACATGCTTGGGCTTAACGCCGCCCCACAATTCCAACTGTTGCAATACTGCCGCCTGCTTAAAGGCGACTTGGTTTTCCGTGCCCCAGTGCTGCAACTGACAGCCGCCGCATTCGGCATAGTGAGCGCAAACTGGCGCTATACGCTCGGGCGATGTCTCTAACAATTTATCAAATCGTGCTTCCGCATAGCGGGCGTGATCACGCACTAAACGCGCGCTGATACGTTCGCCCGTGAGAGTGCCGTCCACAAATAATGTTTTGCCATTCCACTGTGTAATACCACGGCCATCGTGGCCCATACGGTCGATAGTAAATTCGCCCAAACGCATATCGTCCATCGGCTGGGCTTTTTTCTCGGCGCGGGGTCGGTTTAAACGCGGGGCGCTCTCCAACTCAAAAGCAAAGGGCGCCGCACCAGCAACAGGCCTTTCAGCGGTTTTGGATGAGCGAGGTTTTTGGCCTAGTTTGGTGGGCTTTTTAGGGCCGTTGCGATTGGACATTAAATATCTCGATTAAGGAAATAAGACACCCTCGGTAACTGCTCCTTTGTTACTCTACCTTTCTACATCTATGTAGTCGTCCCAGCTGCCCTATTGAACGGGGCGGAAGAGGGGGCACTGAAAACACCTCACATAACCGGCAGCAAAAAGCAGAGCGATATACGAGTGGTGCTTTTTACTGTCAGAGTGCATGTGATTGTTAGCCAACAATTATTGGTTATTTCCAATAATCCATGAACCCTTCTTTGAAGTGTAGATATTCCCAGCCCAGTGATTTGTTGAGTTTCTCTACGTCTGATTTAATAGCATCAGCTTTTTCTCGGAATAACACCCACATTTTCGAATGTTCATTGTAAACGGAACATTTATAACCCCAATCATTCATCAATACTTCCATGCTCCTATTTGTATGAAATGCGCAGTGCACAGGTAGTAGATACATCCAATCTGGATCTCTAGGCACTGTTTCAGGAATGAGTGTATGTATTGCAAAACATCCCGTATCTCGCACGTAAGACTCTATTTCATCCAAAGTATCCCTGCTCCTAACATGTTCAAACACCGCTGTATTAACAACGAGATCAAATGATCTTGGTGTGAGAGTTTTCGTAGTTATTGAATTAACTTGTGGAGTAAAAAATTTATCATATGTCAACAATTGCAGATCAAAATAGTCTTTAAGTAAAAGAGATACAGCTCCAATTCCACACCCCCAGTCCAGCCAATTGCCCACATTAATTAGGCCTCGCTTAGCCATGAGTGATAGCATTAGAGACTGGTTGAAATACCTTTGATTTCTATTGTAAGGATTGTCTTCCACAAAATGACTTTTGGAGTGAAATGCGTCATTTAAATTATTCCATTCATTCTCTGGCATATCAAAATGAGTTTGCGAAGAGCAAAAACCACAATTCGGACATTTCCAGTAATCAACTTGAGTCAAGTCATATACATCAAACTCTTTCGTAAAATAGAAACTCATTAAAGAATTACAGATAATACATTTCATAATTTTTTGTATTCCTTTTTCTTAGGCTAACTACTTGTTAAGCTCAGTATCTATCCAATCTATACGGGCTTTCTGCCAATTAATCAGCGCTTGTACTTCGAGCTCAAAAGAACCTAAAGCCGGATGTAGAATCCACTCAGCAAAGTCGTTAATAGACCATAACTGATAATTTTTCTTTTGTTGCGCATCCAACCATGTCGCACGCGCTTCGGCATATTGAGCAATCTGATCAATAGTTCCGTCCTCCTTCAGCGCCTTCCAGCGTGCTTTTACTTTAGCTGCAAAAGCGGGATCCTCAAACATACGCTTGAACCATGGATAGTTTCGGATGTACCAGCCGGACGCAATATTCGCCTGATTGTAACCAGCGTTACCCAGCGCCAAATCGAAATCCCATACTGGCCCAAAAAACAATTTGCCGCCTCGCTTTTTGTAGAGGAAAAAGCTCGCTTCAGCACCGTCAACATTCTTCAAGACTTCGTTGACAAGATAATAATTCACCACCGAATCCACATCGATATAAGCGGCGTAACCCGTGG
>DAOORH010000348.1:0-3992 GCA_035389145.1 Cellvibrio sp. | reverse complement strand
ATGTGCATGATGATGCGCGGCGTAGAGAAACAAAACTCCTCCATGAAAACCTCTGCCATGCTCGGTACTTTCCGCAGTAGCCAAGCGACACGCATGGAATTTTTATCGCTGGTTAATTAACACCAAAACACACTCTAACAATAAAAAACGGACAACTTAGTGTCCGCTTTTTTATTGTGTAAATACCCGCTGATTAGTGACGCAGAGGCTTACAATATCTGCCGCTCCATTCTTATCACTACTTGCTACTAGCGGAAATATCGATCTCAGCCTTTTTGTTCGCCCGCAATATTTCTAACTGCACATAAGTGCGCTTGTTACCACGCATAACGGCATAGAGCGCTACATATAATGGTTTTTCATTGGCACCGGCAATTTCATAAGCACTGTAAAACTGATATTGATCCAAACCATAGAGTTGAATAACCTTAAAATGGTTGTTGGCCCAACTATTACTGGTGCCGCAATCTCGCGCCTTACAGTGAAAAAGCTCGCGCGCATTAAGCTTCTCCAACTGCTGTGTAAAAAAATCAAACCCCTTTTCAGCACTATGATTTGCGGGCAACTCAAGGGTGGTGCGTTCCAGCAAGCCACTCAACCGCTGCGCTTTATCTGTCTGCCATATACCTTCAATTTTTCTATATACCCCTAGCGACAGCCAATATTGATCTTGCTGCTCACTGCTGTGAAAAACCTCACGTGCATTGGGGTAAGCCTGTAAGTTTAAAGCAGCGGATTGCACTTGGGGCGCTAAACACAACAAGCAAAATAAATAGAATATTTTTTTCATTTTTTCCTATACATCTTATTTTTTACCATCAAATTTCTACTCGCCAGCATCATGATTAAAAAATGAATTGAGTATGGCGGCAACAGAAGCGACCTCTTGTTCCATGTGTAAATGGTGACTACCAGTAAGCCTGTGCGTATTAATCTTTGGGTATTTTGTCAGTGTTGATTCAAAACTTGGGTAAAGCTTAGGCAAGCCTTCTGAAGCTAGAATCAGTGTAATTGGGCAACTCATGCGCTCGATAAATGCTGCAACCTGCTCGGGCAGCAATTTAACAGAAGAAGGCGCAAGCAAGCGTTGATCAGTACTCCAATGATATCCATCTTCAACTTTTTGTACGCCCCGCTCTGTTAATGCCTTAGCTGCTTCAAAACTTAATGGAAACATTCCGCGCTCGCGCGCTTTTATCGCTGTTGCAAGGTCAGGATAAATTGATCTTTTTTTTGCAACCTGCGCTGCAATACTTTTAATGGATAGCGCCAATTGTTGCGGAGTATCTTCGCCGCGCGAAGGTTCAGGCTGTAAACCTTCGATTAAGCCAAGATGTGTGATTCGCTCAGGAAAAGTTCCCGCCGCCAAGGTAGCGATAATTGCGCCGCGCGAATGACCTAAGAGCGCAAATTTATGCCAGCCTAATTGATCTGCAACCGAAAATATTTCCGCAACATCCTCCCAAATATTGTAGGGGAATGCGCCTAGGCGATGACTGGTTTGGCCGTGCCCTGCCATATCTATAGCAACTATATAGGCATTATTTAAGAGAGGAGCTAAAGCAAAAAAGCTCGCGGAATTATCTAACCAGCCGTGCAACGCCAAAATCGGAAAATGCTCAGGATTACCCCAAGCTTGGGCTGCGACTTGTAAACCATCAATCGTAAAATGAAGTTGTTGTGGCTGCATAGTATTCATTTTATCCGCTCTTAAAAGCTATGCATTTACATGCCTTAACCAGCGCAAATCACCACAATGTTTTGCAGGAACATCACATTCAACCAATGCCAGAGAGCTGGTGTTCATAGCGTGATAACCGCGTGCGCTACCGCAAAACGCATCTAGCAATTCGCCAACAAAAGGCATATGGCTTGCCAACAAAACCGAATTTAGGTTGGATGCTTGTAGCAAATCAAACAAATCGGCGGGATTGCTTTCTGGCGTAACAAGGTCAGTCGTTTTTATTGAGAGATTAATACCTTGCGCCGCTAAAATATCGCGCACAATCTCTGCAGTTTGTTGCGCGCGCACCAGAGGGCTAGCCCAAATTTCTTGCAGCTGCTCCAGCTCAGATACTGGTGCCAATTCAGACAATGAATAATGCACGCTTGCAGCAACATCGGCGCGGCCTTTAGGCGTTAAGTTGCGCGCTTCATCCGTGGTTTGCTGAGCTTCAGCCTGGCCGTGTCGTAAAACAAAGATTTTCATAGCCATCAAACTCACTTGTATTTCTAACGCATTAGTATTTTTCTTTAGCTTGCCTTTTCATCATCTATTTGCGGCCAATCTGCAAAAGGAAATGGCTTTTCTTCGCTGGCATAGGTTAAGAATTTTAAGGTATCAAAAATATAAACGGATAAACTGTGGCCAAATTTGCGCAGCTGCAGATTATCTTCACCCGTTATCAAAGAGAAAATAAATTGTGCGATAACCAGTACCCACATGATGATGCTGGCAATTTGCAAGACTGCGGCAAACACCAACATAAACAGTAAGCGCAACCAATGTTTGCTGGAGGTTAAATTAGATTTAATCTGCTCGTTATTCATCTTTTAACTCCCAAGTTTAAACCCCAAGATAATCCACATCAGTATTTTGTTCACCCATCATGAGGCCGCGCGCAACTTCAGCGATAGATTTTTTCTCAAACAAAATACCGTATAAACCAGACGCTAATGGCATATATACACCTAATTCATCGGCTTTTTGTTTTACTTGCTTGAGTGTATTAACGCCCTCCGCAACTTGCCCTAATCCCGCGACAACTTCATCGAGGTTGCGGCCCTGCCCCAACGCAAAACCGACACGGTAATTGCGGCTTAAATCAGAGGTGCAGGTTAGAATTAAATCACCAACACCGGCCAAACCTAAAAAGGTCATAGGATTGGCACCCATTAAATGCGCGAAGCGACCCATTTCCGCCAAGCTGCGTGTTAACAACATCGCCTGAGTGTTTTGCCCAGCACCTAAAGCCGCCGCCATGCCGCAAATAATCGCGTAGATATTTTTCAGCGCGCCGCCCAACTCAACGCCATAGCGATCGTGATTAGAGTAAACACGGAAGCTGGCAGACGATAAGGTTTGCTGAACAGCCTCAATCACACGCTCATCGCTACTTGCTACCACTGAGCCAGTTTGCATTTGGCGTACCATCTCTTTCGCAAAGTTGGGGCCGCTCAACACGCCTATAGGGTGATTGGGTAACTCTTCTTCAAGCACTTGGCTCATTAAAGTAAAGCCTTCTGGCTCAATACCCTTAGAGGTACTAACCACCATGGCATTGTCGCGCAAGAAGGGCCGAATCGCGTGAGTCACTGAGCGGAAGGCATTGCTGGGAATAGATACGTAAATCAAATCACTTTGGCTGACCGCCATTTCCAAGTCAGATGTAATCACCAAACTATCGGCCAAGCGATAGTTTGGGAAATACTGGGTATTTTCACGAGCCTTCTCACAGGCCGAGGCATTCTCAGCCGAGCGCATCCAAAGGAAGGTTTTAATATTATTGTGCGCGATGATGTTAGCAATCGCTGTGCCGAAACTTCCACCACCTAGCACAGTAACAGTCAAACTTATAGTCATAATGAAAACCTGAGTAAAAATAAGAAAAAAATAACGTTTATCAACAAACTAAAAAGTGAAAAAAAGTTATACAAAAACAAAAATGTAACTTTTCTGCACAAATAACTTCATAAAAAAATTGTCCACATTTTCTGTGGATAACTTAGTGGATAGATTTTGGGAAACAGGGTCAAACCCTTATAAAATCTGACAGCGACTCAAATTGATTAAATTTTAACCATATTGATAATATCCTTATTTATCAGTGTGTTACAGTATCCACAAAGGCTTTTTTTAACTTTTATTACATTTTTTTAATCATTTTGTTTAGTGAGTGCACAGCGCACACTAGATGTGCATAAAAAAGTTAGTGGTCATTAACCGTGAAGCATCAGTAGAAGCAAAAGTTTTACAATGCAAGCAATATTCA
>DAOORH010000347.1:0-3999 GCA_035389145.1 Cellvibrio sp. | reverse complement strand
AATTTTTCTAGCGTTTGTGTAATCCACGGTTTTTGCATTAAATCCCATACCAACATGCGGTGATAGAGTTTTATTAACCAGGAATTATCTTGTCTATCCCAACACAAACACTTCAGCCACCAAAATGGCGAATGCAACGCATGCGCCCAATAGCGATGCGTAAACTCAAAACCCAAACCTTTAATATCTTCTCGCAAGTGCTGGGCATTAAAAATACGAATATGCCCGCCTTCCACTTGGTGATAAGCCGCACTTAATTTCCAACAGATTTTTTCTGGCCATGCGCGAGGAACTGAAACCGCTAAAATTCCGTTGGGTTTTAATATGCGCTTTATTTCTTGCAACACACACGTATAATTTTCAATATGCTCTAAGACTTCACTGCAAATAATTTTATCAAAACTATTATCTGCAAAAGGCAGCTTGGTCGCATCCGTTTGCTGCAAGTTAAATTGGCTTTTTGAATTATAACTAGCAAAAGGGGCGAAGCGTTCACTTGCAGTGGTTAAATCGCGCAAGGATAAATCCACACCCACACCTAAAATATTATGCTCAAGGCAGGCATGAATAACATGGCGACCTTCGCCGCAGCCGACATCTAACAACTTATCGCCATCATTAAAGTTAAGCAGTTTATAGTTTATGGTCAGCAATTATGCATTACTCTTGAGTGCTAGTATTTTTCGATAGTAGTCACTTAACCGTTCACCCACAACCTGCCAGGATAAATGCTGCAAGCTGTGCTCTCGCCCAGCAATACTTAACTGCTCACATATGGCTTCATTCGTTAACAGCGTGCGCAGTGCATGAACCAATTCTGCTACATCACCCGCTTTCACCATAAAAGCCGAATTACCTACCACTTCTGGCAATGCACCACCGTCACTACAAATGAGTGGGATACCGCAAGCAAGCGCTTCGCCCGCAGGCAAGCCAAAACCTTCATAGAGCGACGGCACTATCGCGAGTTTTGATTCAGCATATTCGAGCACCAATTGCTCAGCGCTAATACCAGTTTTAAACTCAACACAATCGGCAAGCTTCAAATTATGTAATTCTTTTTCGGTAATGCCATCTGGTTTTAATTTTCCAATTACCAATAATCGTAGCAACGGGAATTCTGCCAGCAATTGCGCCAAAGCATTTAACAACACACTTAACCCTTTCAGTGGTTGATCTGAAGATGCGGTGGTAATGAGTTGCCAGCTTTTGCGTTCAACCTCCGGCAGAGGTTTAAATATGTCTGTATCTATACCATTCGGAATCAGCGTAATTTTTTCTAGGGGACGACCGAAGGCTTCCGCAATATCCTGCTGTGATTGTTTCGACACAGTGACTACATGATTTAATCGCTGAACCACTTTTTCTTGCATGCTTAAAAAACTGTACCAACGATTAATTAACCAACGTTGACCTTTAGTCGTAGCGGCGGCTATTGCTAACTCGCGATCGCGCGTAATGGGGTGATGAACAGTTGCAATCACATTTTCGCCACGTGCTTGTAATTGCAGCAAGCCATAACACAGGCTTTGGTTGTCGTGAATAATATCGTAGTGCGGTTTATGCTTTTTAAAATAGCCTACTAACCGACGACCAAAACTATAAGGCTCGCCAAAACCACCACTTAACTTACTCCACCATTCCGAAAAATCTGCAAGCGACATTAAGTGTTTTGGCCGCAAGGCCCAATGCGGATTTTTATGCGCGTATAAATCTAAACTTGGTAGTTGAATTAAATTTACGCGTACATCTAATTCGGGATAGGGCGGGCCGGAAATAACATCCACCGAATGCCCTAGTTCAACCAATGCCTTGCTGAGGTATTGCAAATAAATCCCCTGACCACCCACATGGGGATGACTGCGATAACCAAGCAATGCAATGCGCAAACCACCTGACGACGCAGGCGCAGATGATCGAGTTAGCGATACCGTTTTTGAGGGTGGAACGGGAAAATAGGACATAGATATTAGTAATAGTGGACTATTAGGTAATTTACCATAATTTTTACCGTTTCCGTTTACTCTAGCTATCGATATATTGCACACAAACCAGCAGATTTTTTTATTCTCATGGTTTATTCTAGCTGCCTTCGCTCTTGCATTACCTGCTGTGAGCGATTCATCTAACAACATATTAAAAAAAGGAAATACCCGTGAAAAAATTAATCGCCATTGTAGGAATTTGTTTGGTTTCAGTTGCAGCTTTCGCCGAAACAAAGCCTAGCGACGCCTCATTAGATGAGTTACTAACCATCACTGAATCACAAAAATTGATTGATGGTATGTGGCCACAAGTGGAAGGCATGATGAATAACGCTGCCAAGCAAGCACTGGGCAATACCTCACTCAATGAAGAGCAACAAAAAGTGATGGAAAGCACAAACGCCAAAATGGCGGGTGTTTTTAAAGAAGAATTTTCTTATGAAAAAATGAAACCTATGATGATCAATATCTACAAAGAGTCTTTTTCACAAGATGAAGTAGATAGCATGATTAAGTTTTACAAAAGTAAAGGTGGAAAAGCTGTGATTAAGAAGATGCCTTTGGTCATGCAATCCACCATGGGCAATGTGCAATCGCAAATGGCTAACATAATGCCGAAGATTCAAAAAATACAGCAAGATGCTTTTGAGGAAATAAAAGCCAAAGCCGACACCAAACCGGCTGCAGCACCTGCAAAATAATTTGCACAAAAATATAAGCTCTGCAAAAAAAGCCCCATAGATCTTAGATTTATGGGGCTTTTTATTACTTAACTATTTATTCTTCTGTGGTTTTCTTGCGCTGCGCTCGTGGGTGCGCACTGTCGTATACTTTGGCGAGATGCTGAAAATCCAAATGGGTATAAATTTGCGTAGTAGAAATATTCGCGTGCCCCAGCATTTCTTGCACCAAACGCAAATCGCCACTGGATTCCAACATATGGCTGGCAAAGGAATGGCGCAACATATGTGGGTGAACCGGTGTATCCATCCCCTGTTTAATACTTAGCTGCTGCATGCGCGCTTGCACAGCGCGATGCGCAATACGTGTGCCGCGCTGCGTAATAAACACCGCCTGCTCGGTTTCATCTTTTAAAAAATTTTTGCGCTGCACCAACCATTCTTTTAATGCCGTTATAGCGTGCGCACCTATGGGCAACATGCGCTGTTTACTGCCCTTGCCGAGCACAGTCACCATGGCATCGCGCAAATCTATATCCGTTAAATTTAAACCTACCACTTCCGCCAAACGCAAACCGGAGGAATAAATTAATTCCAAGAGTGCGCGGTCGCGTAGCGCTAATGCTGAATCGCCTTGCACGCTTACAAATTGCGCGGTTTGATCAACATCTAAAGTTTTGGGTAATTTCTTTTCACTCTTGGGCGCTTGGATTGCATCCGCAGGATTAATTTTTGCCCATCCATTGCGAATCGCAAATTCGAAAAAACTGCGCATCGCTGAAAGCCAGCGCGATAAACTTTTTCCACCCAAACCCTGGCGATGCAACTGCGCCACCATTTGACGAATATGTTGCGAGCGAATTTCATCCAAATTATTGAGTGAGAATTTTTGGCAGTAATCTGCAAATTTTTGTAAATCGCGCTGATAATTAGTCTGAGTATGAATCGACAGCTGCTTTTCACTGCGCAAAAATTCGATAAAGGCGGTAAGTTCCGGTTGGTACATAAACAAAACCTTGAGCCGAATAGAAATTTGGGAATTACTGAGGGAACCGCTGAAAAATGTTTGCGGTGCAGCGCTGGCTAGGCAAATTTGTTCGAAAAAGCGGAGTTTATTGAAATAAATGAGCATTTTGAGAACAAATTTAACGACGCCAGAGCAAGCAAGTTAATTTTTCAGAGGATCCTTAGCTTAACACGGATATTTCGGGGCTAGCCTTGAAGTTTCGTGCCCTCGCCCCCAACCATTCGCCAATCCTATAAAATTAGACGCTTTCAGTTTCCGTTCTGTATGAGGAATAACCGCCTATGAATCAGACTTTTATTCTGCAAAA
>DAOORH010000346.1:0-4008 GCA_035389145.1 Cellvibrio sp. | reverse complement strand
GGGTCAAACCATTTGGCTTCAATGCCCCAAATATATTGGGTGATAGCAGGCGTGGAATAGACCCACATAATAAATAATGAAAACCACGAGAAAAATTGTACCAGCGCTAATTGGCTCATTGTTTTCGGCATGTGAATAAATAATTGCCAAAAATTGCCAAGGCGAGTTGCCAGCGATGTTTTTATAACAGGTTTTGGTGTGATGTTTTTGTAGCGGTTGTAATCTTCTGGCGAATATTCTTTGGTGCGAAAGCACGTCCATAAAACGGTACCGAGCAATGCCGTTGCGCCTATATAAAATGCCCAGGTCACTGTCTCTGCCACTTGGCCTTTTTCTGCTACGTTATCTAAGCCAATAACGTTGGTGAGTACGAAAGGAAGGATTGAGCCAATCACTGCGCCGATATTTATCAGCAGCGCTTGAATGGAGTAGCCGAGGGTGCGTTGTTGTGGCGGCACCATATCCGATACCAGTGCGCGGAAGGGCTGCATGGTCACGTTAAAAGCGCCATCCATTAATGCCAACATAATTCCGCCGAACAACATGGGGACTAAGAAGGCGACAAAAATAGAGGCATTCGGCATTAGAAACATGCCGATGGCCGCGGCTATGGCGCCACCTAAAATAAAGGGTTTACGACGACCAAATCGATTCCAGGTGTTATCTGATGCTGCACCCACAATCGGCTGAACTAGCAAACCCATAATGGGTGCGGCTAACCAAAATAATGAAAGTGAATGTAAATCGGCGCCCAAATCAGACAGCACACGGCTCACGTTGGCATTTTGCAGTGCGAAGCCAAGTTGCACACCTAAAAAACCAAAGCTGACATTCCAGACTTGCCAAAACGGGAGGGTGGGTTGTTTCATTATGTGTTGCCTTTGTTGTTATTGGTTTATTAGGTGATAAAAAATTATGGTGTTCTTTTTAATTTATATGTCGTCATCCCCTGTGGGGATGACGACAACCTGCTTGATTAAAATATTTGTTACTTTACATACCGCGCCGATGTGCTCGCGTTTAAATCCCACACCTTTTTGTCAGCATAAGAACGCAATAATTTTACATATTCAGCGTGTGACCAGGCTAAAGGCGTAGCGGAGTTAGTGCCTTCGCCCGCGGTGAAATTATAGGTTTGATTGCTGCCTACGTTATCCCACACTTGTTCTGGAATCATTAAACCTTCATTGGCAAATATTTCCATGGCGGTCACATAAGTGTTGCGCAACTTACTCAACTCTTCGTCGTTTAATTTGCCGTTGGCCGCCGTTCTGGCTAATTCATAATGGCCGCGCTCGCCAGTGAAAATTGGCCAGACGCGCCCACGTCCGTCTGGTGCGTTTTTACCGGTGGCGTTGTAACCGCGCCCTGCGCTGGTGTCTTCGCCATAACCATCTTTACCATAACGGCGCCAACCTGGGAGTTTCTCAGCTTTGCCTGCAACACTGAATTCGTATTTAACGCGCACTATATCCGGCAAGCTAGTGTCATCAATTTCGGGCAGCGTATTTTGAATTTCTTTGTTGAGCGGTGAGCGAACACCGTAGCGAACTAATTCTAAAAAGCCACCGTCAATCACTTCGCTTTCATTGACATTTTCTTGGCCGTTACTAACGCCCAATAAGCCTCGGTCGTTGGGGTCTTCATTGGCACTAATGCGTAAATAATAATTTCCATCGGAGGGCGCTTTGTTGAGCATGCCGGAAGTGGTGTACAGATTTTTTTCGAGACCTGAAGAATATTTGTCAGCCGCCGCGAGATAACGTGCTGCGCTTTCATCGTCTTTAGCAAGTTTTGCGATATCACTCGCTGCCACTAAGCCGGCGATGATGGCTGAAGTAGTTGATGGCGAATAGCCGGTTTGTTCTTCCCAGCGCTCTTGTATGGTTTTGGGCGGTGTGATGGTGACGTTCTTGAGCCAATCAATATTGACGGTGCCGCCATCGGTTAAAAAATTGGCCGCTGGTTTTAACATTTTGTCGTACCAGGTCGTCATTTCAGCGTCGGTGAGTACGCCTTCTTTCCACAAGCGCCAGCCGAGCATAATGGGCATAGCGGTTTGGTCGAGTTGTACGCCTACCCATTCAACTTTGCCGTCTACGTGAGTTTTTTGTAAGAACCAACCGGGTGTACCTGAGTACCCAGGCGTTTTATCACTGGTTTGAACGTTTTCTAAATACTCAAAAGCAACTTTGGGCGTGACTCTATCGCCTAGCGCTAACATCGCCATAGTGACTTGATAGAAATCACGCGGCCATACGGCTTTGTAGCCCGTTTGCGCTTTATCGGCAGAGGCGGTGTCGCCCCACGGATTGGATAAGGAGGCAATCATGCCGCCCGCATAGGTTTTGTCTTCCTGTGCTTTTAAAACTAACGCGCTCGCGTAAAGTAATTTGCCGCTGTCGGTGGATTCTTTGGAAAGTGCTTCTAATGCAGGCAGTGAAGCTAAGTAATCTTCCCAGCCAATGGCATCGCCTGCGCCATTAAAATTTGCCAACACTTTTTGCGCGCCTGTGTTCAAAGTTTGCGTGCTTGCCGCTAAACTTTCTTCTTTTGAATTACCAAATCCCAACACAAATTGCCATTCGCCAGTTTCGCCTTTTTTCAAGGTAGGCAATTGCAATGTCATGGCGATATTGCCCGTCGTATCGCCAGTAGTGTTATAGGTGCTGGTGAGCTTTCCGTTTGAGATCAGATCATTTAAGCCGTCAGATACGCCCTCAAATCCCACAGTGCTGTTTGCGATGGTGGCATTGGTACTTATGGCTAAATGCGTTTTGCCATCGGCAGCGTACCACGTGTTGCCCTCCTGCCACGCTTTGTCGCCAGGGCCAGTGTTGGCCATATGGGGGTTGATATAAAGATAGGGCGTTAAGTTGTCTGCCTGTGCGCGAAAGATCACTTTCATCATTAGGCTGTTGGTATCGGGATCGGTAAAGATATGCTTTTCAATTTCGTAGCGGCCTTCTTTATCGCTATTCACGATTTTGTACGCGAGTGAGAGCGGGTGGCCTTGGGCATCTTTGTGTAAATAGTCGATTTGGGAAAGGGTGTCAGCTTTTTCTTGATGTAAAAAGTTATCACCCTTTACATAAAACTGCGCTTCTTGAATTTGAGCTTCATGGATTAAACCGAACATGGTTTCAGTAAGTACACCCTGTGCCAGAGAGAACCAAACTTTAGAAATTTTGCCGGTGCTACCGCTATCCTGATACTGCCCCTGCGTATATTGCTCATAGGATGTACCTATGCCAGTTTTGCCCGAGTAAGACCAATGGGATGCACTGCCCGGCGCTCCGGGAGCGATGCTTGCTGCCGTAGGTGTGGTCGATTTGTTATCGCAGGCACTTAGCGCAATTACGGACGATATAAGGATGCAGCTCAAACTTTTTTTCATGTGAACACCATTTTTCATTTTAAGAAACTATAGAAATTTGTTTACTGCAGTCTAGAAGGTTACAGTTTGGTGTAGCGATTAAGACAAAAGTAGAAATCTATAAAACAATAGAAACCGTTAATGGCTAAGGGTAGAAGTTGTTGCCCCGCGAAACAATTGGCTACATACGTATTCAGGCTCTGCATCGGCTGCATACGTATGCAGATTATTGTTTCATCTTTTGGTGTTTGCACCAACCATGGTTATGAATACGTATTCTATGGCATTTTTACCCCTGCATTTGCTGCATACGTATGTAGCCACTTGGTTTGGTTTTGCTGCTGGCGTATGTTGTGAAGCATACGCACACCTGCTTATTCAAAACAAAAATAATCAGCTTGTTCTACTAAACAGCGTGTGGTTTACCAATAACAAATTTCTTATCACAGCCTGGCAGTTAGCAACCTTAATCTTGTCTAGGGCTTTGAGGGCGTAATTAATGCAACAGACTCCTTGGTGGCGCGGCGCAATCATTTATCAAGTCTATCCACGCAGCATGATGGACAGTAATAGTGATGGCATTGGCGATATCCCCGGCATCATCAGTAAATTAGATTACATCGCTAGCCTCG
>DAOORH010000345.1:0-4014 GCA_035389145.1 Cellvibrio sp. | reverse complement strand
GTGTAGACTGGCGCCTAGCTTGAAAGCACGCTTAATATTTATGCATCAATTCGAAGTTCCAGTCTAGTACTACTCGTCCTGTCACATAAGTAATTCCCGCATTTTCAGCCCAACGCCTTTCGGGGTAAATCTACTTTTGTATATAGGTACTATCATGTCTAAAACAACTACTGGCACAGTAAAATGGTTCAACGAAGCTAAAGGTTTCGGTTTCATTCAACAAGAATCTGGTGCAGATGTGTTCGCTCACTTCAGCGCTATTTCTGGTTCAGGTTTCAAAACTTTGACCGAAGGCCAACAAGTTAGCTTCACCGTAACTCAAGGCCAAAAAGGCCCACAAGCTGAAAACATTCAACCTATCTAATTCTAATTAGATAGTTGATTGGCGGCTCAGGTCGCTGATGTAACAGCCAAAAAGGCGAAATCTTCGGATTTCGCCTTTTTTATTGCCTGTCACTTTGTTGCTCTATCAACAAGTGGGGCGATAGTGCTCCAACAAAAAGAGAATGTGTTGATTTACAAGGGTATAAGTTGATGGTATTGATTCTCAAGTTCGTTTCCTTGTAATCCTATGTAAAGAGGCGTGAATATTTGATGCTCAAGGTGATAAATAGCGGCGGAAAATGTAGGTTGTGGACTAGTCTTCTGAGAAGCGACTATAGGTTTTCCGTGTCGCAATAGAATTGCACTACGAGAAAGAGTTGCACTAGAGAGAATTACACTAAGAATTACATTGAGAGATAGCGATATGTTGAAACTTAAAACCCTTGGTATTGCAGTGACCATGGCGCTTGCCGCAAGTGCTATGGCGACCATGTCCGCAATTGCTGCCGATGCCGCACCCTCTGCAAATGCGAAACAGGCATCAACTGCACTGCGCCTTGACGATGGCGCGGGCGCCTATAAAACCGGCCGCTACGCGAATTTATTTGTGGAGCGTTTGAACAAAACGCCCGCCGAAACCCGTGCACGCATCGAGCAATCATTTCAAAAATTCTTTCACGGCGATGGCCAAGAAGAGCGCGTTTATTTTGAAACAGGCGCTAACGAAAACGGCCCGCTGGCGTACATTACCGACTGGGCCAATAACGATGCGCGCAGCGAAGGGCTGAGCTACGGCATGATGATCGCCGTACAGTTGGATAAGAAGCGCGAATTCGACGCGCTCTGGAACTGGTCCAAAACTTACATGAACAACACCGATCCTAAGAATCCGTCGCGCGGTTATTTTGCGTGGTCGATGAATACCGATGGCACCCCGCGCTCAACCAGCGCCGCGCCAGATGGTGAAATGTTTTACGCCATGTCGTTATATTTCGCGGCGAATCGCTGGGGTAATGGCAAAGGAATTTACAACTACAAAAACGAAGCGGACATCATTCTAAAAGAAATGCGTCACCACGGCGTATTAACGGGCACTACACCTTTCCGCGTTCATGCGAATGGCCCGCTGGCGGTTGAACGAAGCACGCGTTGGCCAAGCCCTAACAACCGTACCGAACAAGCTAAAGCCATTAAAGAAGGTAAGCCTTGGCCGCCGGTTAGACGTAGCAGTGCACCGCGTGAAGTGAGCGTTGGCCCCATGGTGGATGAAGAACACGCGATGATTCGCTTTGTGCCTGAGACCAATCTGCCGGGTACTGACCCGTCTTACCATTTGCCTGCGTTTTACGAACTTTGGGCGCGCTGGGCTCCAAAAGAAGAGCGTGCATTTTGGGCGAGAGCGGCCGAGGCGAGCCGTAATCTGTTCCACAAAGCTGCCCACCCTGAAACTGGCCTTTCGCCCGACCGTACTGATTATGACGGCACCCCCTCAATGGGTTGGGATGGCAAGCCCAGCATTTTTGCCTACGATAGCTGGCGCACCGTGAGCAATATGGCGGTGGATTACAGTTGGTTTAAAAAAGACCCGCGCCAAACTGCATTGAGCGATCGCTATCAAAACTTTCTGTTCAAGGAAGGTATAAAAACCTTTGCAGATAAATACACGCTAGATGGAAAGCCTGCTTCTGATCGCCACTCTGTTGGTATGCTTGCGGCAGCCGCAGCAGGTAGTTTGGCGGCAACGCCAGGCGAAGTCTCCAATGCATTCCTGCAGGAATTTTGGGACACGCCAATGCCTGTAGGTGAGCAGCGCTACTTTGATGGCATGTTGTACATTTTTAACATGATGCATTTGAGCGGTGAGTTCCGCGTTATTGAGCCAGCCAAAGCCGTTAGATAAAACACTGTCCCGCGATAATTAGGTTTAATACTTTTTAAACCTAATTAAATATCCCAAAGTGGGGCATTTTGCATTGTGGCGCGATTGGTTTACGACGTTAAGGTTACTAATAAACATTGGTGGTTATGGCGTTTTAGCTAGTCCAAGGCCTGCTACGTGCCCAACGCGGACCTTTAGGAAACTCCCTATTTTTACTGATCATAATCAAATGAAGCTTTGTTCTTGAAAAAAAATGATTCTATTGCGGCGCCTAAATAAACATAATTACGTAAAAAATGAGGTCATCAAGACGCCACTTGAATATAGACTGCGGTATATGTACTCTCCGAATCCAACACTTATGGCTGACTTCAGTGCCAAGCTAGGATTTGTTTGTTGGACTGGCGATTAGATGGATTTTCGACCTTTGCTCTTAATTCCTCTATCTCTCCGCTCAGTAAAATTAATTATTGAAGATTTGGTCTCATTTGAGGCCGTATATCTCCAAATATATTAAGCCGTATATCTACAAATATATTTTTACTTGAAATTACTTTATTGTTTTATAAGGCTTTTATAAGTAACACAGCTGTTTACTGGTTGTAGATATACGGCCTAAACTTTTGAATAAACTGTTATATTTTCCGGAAATTGGTGCCATGAACAGTTCTGATGTCAGAGTCGAAACAGAAATCGAAGCAAGTGCCGACACTGTATGGAATATTATTTCAAGTTTCTCAACATGGAGTGACTGGCATAAAAGTGGTGTCGAGGTCCGCATGAAAAATGGGGTCCCAGTATTACTTAAAACACAAATGTCTGGCCTCCCGTTAAGAATAAATCTAAATAAAGTGAAAATTGTAGAGCGTAGGCATCTAGAATGGACTGGGACACTTCCAATAATTGGAGGTTTGCTTAGGGGAATAAGAAAGTTTACGTTATCTGAAATATCCGAATCCCGCTGCAAATTAATACAAGAAGAAACATTTTGTGGTGCTTTTAGTGGTTTGGCAAAGCGTAAATTAATTACTTCTTACCAGCATAGGTATAGTCTTCACAATCAAAAAATTAAAGCTATAGCTGAGTCAAAATATAACAAAGCGTAGCAACCCGCGCACTGCGTGCGCTGGACAGTTTGTAAGTCGCAGTTTTGTGGTTTTGCTGCGCAAAAGTAACCCACAAAACTACAACTTACAAACTGCCGTTGTACGCGGCGTTACATTACCCAACCCTACCAAAGGAGTATTAAAAATTGTCCAGTCAAATTACTAATCAAATACGCGTAAGAATAAATCACACACTTCCTGATGTGGCTAAGCTCTACGAAGAAATTGATCCAATGTACGAGCAGATATTGGAATTAGAAAGTCAAATAAAAGGCTCTTTCCAAAACAACCACCTAGACGATCCTATCAGGGACAAGATTGGTGAGCTAGAAAACCAAATAGGTAAACTCTACAAAAAAGCTATGGATATCACTCACCAGCAAGATCCCAAATAAAAAACATAATTGAGGCGGTTGAACTTCCTCCTCTATGTTTTATCGCGGTAATTTTTTTTCGAGATTCTGAAAAATTAATACTTAATATTTCTATGTTTTCCAGCCAAAAAATATTAAGCCATATTATATTTCCATGAATATTCAAAAAATAAATGTAACAAAGCAATCAAACGGATGGTTTTTAAGTTGCACTTTTGCCATTCCGCTTCGCTCCATTTTACGGCAAATGTGCAACTTAAAAACCACCGTTTATCGCGGCGTTACATTGGGCAAGAAATTAAAAGCTACAGCTTCGGTGAAATCGCAAAAG
>DAOORH010000344.1:0-4040 GCA_035389145.1 Cellvibrio sp. | reverse complement strand
AATTTCAAACATACCAGAATCTTTGCTGCTACTTAATTAAGTAAGTAGTTATTTTGAAGCCATTTGGATGATCAATATATAGAGCCATGAAATGAAAAGAAATGTTCGAAAAGGAGCAAGTGTGTTAGGTAGCTACATTGGTGCTTTAAGTTGGGATGAAGCTATCAATACAATTTTTGCATGGGGAAAGAACCATGAGTCAAGATATGTGGCTATTTGTAATGTGCACTCAGTTGTTACTGCTTTGCAAGACAAAACGCATGGCGATGTATTGAACGCTGCAGATATGGCAACGTGTGATGGTATGCCGATTACATGGTCATTACGCAAGTTAGGTTACACAACGCAACAGCGCATTAATGGTCCAGATTTGATGTGGAAATATTGCGAGGTTGCAGAAAAAACAGGTCAAAAAATTTACTTTTATGGAAGTACTGATGACACACTAAATTTGCTAAAAGCTAAGTTAGTTGCCAGTTTCCCAGCCTTACAGATTGCTGAAATGTATTCCCCACCTTTTCGTGAGTTGACTGAAATTGAAGATACTGAGATTGTAAAACGCCTAAATGACTCAGGTGCAAATGTAATTTTTATTGGCCTTGGCTGTCCAAGACAAGAATTATGGATGCATCAGCATCGCGGTAAAATTAATGCTGTAATGATAGGAGTTGGCGCCGCATTTAATTACCATGCAGGCACTATTCAGCGCGCACCACTTTGGATGCAAAATGCAGGTCTTGAGTGGTTGCATCGTTTAGCATCAGACCCTAGGCGTTTGTGGAAACGTTATCTAGTAACAAACTCAATTTTTATTGTGGCAATTGCAGCCCAATTATTGAAGCTTAAAAAATTCTGACATATTCAAAAGAAATTTCTAGTGAATTTAAGCAATGCTTGATTATCAAACTTTTATCAAAATTATAGAGGCTACTCCTTTAGTTTCGTTGGATTTTTTGATAGTTCGTGGCGGCACAGAGGTTTTGCTAGGCTTACGAAATAACCGGCCTGCGCAAAGGTCATGGTTTGTACCTGGTGGAAGAATATTGAAAAATGAAACAATACAGTCTGCGCTTATTCGTATAGCAAATAAAGAGCTTGGTTTTAATGGGGAAATTGTGGGTGCTGAATTAACGCCAACCTTTTATGGCGTTTATGAGCACATGTATGAAGATTGTTTTGCGGGTGATATTGGTGTTTCTACACATTATGTAGTGTTGGCATATAAAATTGATGTGCCGAGTGAATTTGAGCTCCCAATTGCCGATGAGCAGCATGCAGAATTAAAATGGTGGTCAATTCAAAGTGCCCTAGAGGCTGTTAGTGTGCATCAATACACCAAAAATTATTTTTTAGGCTTGGAAAGTTAAATGAAAATTGCAGTTATTGGTACCGGTTATGTTGGCTTATCTATCGCCATGTTACTAGCACAACATCATGAAGTTGTAGCGCTGGATATTGTCCCAGAAAAAGTTGAGATGCTGAATCATAAAATCTCGCCGATTGAAGACGCTGAGATTGAGGATTTTTTAAAAAATAGAGATTTAAATTTCAGGGCTACGCTCGATAAAAAAAACGCATATGAAAATGCAGATTTTGCAATAATTGCAACACCGACCGATTATGATTCTGAAACAAATTTTTTTAATACAAGTTCTATTGAAGCAGTTATTCAAGATGTGTTGGCAATGGCGCCACAAGCTGTAATGGTCATTAAATCTACTATACCAGTTGGCTATACAGAAAAAATACGGCAGCAATTTAATAGCAATAACATTATTTTCTCCCCTGAGTTTCTGCGTGAGGGTAAAGCGTTATATGACAATCTTTACCCTTCAAGAATCGTTGTAGGCGAAATTTCGGATCGAGCACAAATATTTGCTGATATGTTACAACAAGGGGCAAATAAACAGAGTATTCCTGTGTTGCTTACCGATAGCGCTGAAGCTGAAGCAATTAAATTATTTGCCAATACATATTTGGCCATGCGTGTGGCATTTTTTAATGAGCTTGATACTTATGCAATAGCACATGGTTTGGATACCAAGCAGATAATAGATGGAATAGGTCTGGATCCGCGTATTGGTAACCACTACAACAATCCTTCATTTGGTTATGGAGGATACTGTCTACCAAAAGATACTAAGCAACTGCTGGCAAACTATCACAGGGTGCCGCAAAATTTAATTAATGCAATTGTGCAGTCCAATAGCACTCGTAAAGATTTTATTGCTGAAAGCATTATAAAATTGAAGCCAAATGTGGTCGGCATTTATCGTTTAGTTATGAAAGCGGGATCTGATAATTTTCGAGCTTCAAGTATTCAAGGTGTTATGAAGCGAATAAAAGCTAAAGGCATAGAGGTAGTTGTTTACGAACCAGCCCTGCATGATGCGGAATTTTATAAATCAAAAGTGATTAACAATTTAAACGAATTTAAGCAAAAATCCGATGTGATTGTCTCAAATCGAATGACGCTAGAGCTGTTTGATGTAAAAAGTAAGGTTTACACCCGAGATATTTTTGGTGCGGATTAGCAGTTGTCAAATGTAGTTTCAATTTTCTAAAAGATATTTCAATTTAGAATCGATAAGCAATTAGTGGCATAATAATTGCTTAGATTTAGTTTTAATAAAATGTAAGGAATTTTAGTGTTAAAAATCACGCCAGTCATTCTCTCGGGGGGCTCAGGTACGCGTCTGTGGCCGTTATCGCGTGCTGCTTTACCCAAACAGTTCCTGCCGCTTGTATCTGAAAACACAATGTTACAGGAAACGATTAAGCGTATTTCTAAATGGGATGGCATTAATGCACCTATCGTTGTGTGCGGGAATGATCACCGTTTTTTGGTGGCCGAACAGCTAAGAGAATTAGACATTTCAGCCAAAGCTATCATGTTGGAGCCGGTTGGTCGAAATACTGCGCCAGCAATCGCGGCGGCGGCACTTGCGCTACTTGAAGAGCCGCAAGTGGATGATGAAGCACTAATGCTAGTGTTGCCTTCTGATCATGTCATTGGTGATGTAGATGCGTTTGAAAAATCCGTTCAAAACGCTGCAGCTGCAGCGCGTGCCGGGCAATTAGTGACATTCGGTATTAAGCCGAACTCTCCAGAGATAGGTTACGGATACATTCAGTCGGGCAAAAGTTTAATTAATGCTGTGGGATGCTTTGAAGTCAGTCGATTTGTAGAAAAGCCAAGTTTGAAAATAGCCGAGGAATATCTTGAAAGTGGGGATTTTTTCTGGAATAGCGGCATGTTCCTTTTTAAACCCAGTGTGTATTTGGCTGAGTTGGAAAAATTCAGGCCAACAATTGTCAAGCAGATTCAATTGGCTTTTGAAAAAAGTTATCAAGATTTAGATTTTTGTCGTCTTGATGAAGAAGCTTTTACTAAATCTCCCTCCGATTCCATTGATTACGCAGTAATGGAGCAAACAAACTTAGCAGCTGTCGTCCCAGTTGATATGGGTTGGAATGATGTTGGATCTTGGGCTGCACTATGGGAAGTGCAAGGAAAAGATACAGACGGCAATTCAATTCGAGGCGATGTCATTATTGATGCTGTGCAGGATTCATTGATTCGCGCCGAAAGTCGCGTAGTGGCAGCCGTTGGAATTAAAGACATGGTTATAGTTGAAACTCCAGATGCTGTTTTGGTGGCACACAAAGATAGCGCGCAAGATGTTAAAAAGATTGTGGACTATCTGAAACGCCACAATCGTAGTGAACAAAATTTACATACACGAGTATATCGTCCATGGGGTTGGTATGAGAGTTTGGAGGTTGGCGAGCGATTCCAAGTGAAGCGCATTATGGTAAAACCAGGCGGCAAGTTATCGCTACAATTACATGAAAAACGTGCTGAACATTGGGTTGTGGTGAGCGGTACAGCGCTAGTTACACGTAATTATAAAATTGAAACACTTACCGAAAATCAATCAACATATATTCCAATTGGTGTAAAGCATCGTCTTGAAAACCCAGCGTCGGAGCCGCTGCATTTAATTGAAGTGCAATCTGGCAGTTATCTTGGTGAAGAT
>DAOORH010000343.1:0-4043 GCA_035389145.1 Cellvibrio sp. | reverse complement strand
GACACATTCCAATGGCGCAAATCGGGATTGCCCAGCGATTTATCGGCCTGCAAATAAAACATATGGTAATCGCCGCCGTCCACTGCAAACCAAAAATCCCACACCCACTTTTTCTCTAGCTGTAACATTGCGCACTCTCGTTAATAGGAATTAATATTTACTCGTCAGATGCCGTCAACATAATGTTGGTGTCGGGCGAAAAATTGACATAGAACGGCAAAATAGCGCCGCCAATTGCGCGTGCGTCTACACCTATATTACCCATCACAACTTGCGGTAGGAAAATTCCATTTGGTGTAAGCTCGGTAATTTGTTTTTGTACTCTTGCCACTAAATCCTGCACCAACTCCCGTGGCAAATTGCCATCGATAACAATGCCTTCAAAATCCAACACGCCTAGCGATGAAAAAATCACAAAGGTTAGCGCGTCGGCACAATCGGTTAGCCACTCATCCACAATGGGTTTTGCGGCAGGCATTAGACTTGGTAATTCAGAAATATTTTTTATGCTGAAACCATTCGCATTTAAGTGACGTCGCAACACAAACAGTGATGCGCGATTTGCAAGCGTTTCAAATGCTGATTCGCTCGGCGGGCAGGATGACAAACGCGATGGCGATACCGGCATGGAAGCTAAAGCACCGGCATTGCCGTGCACACCGCTTTCCAAATTGCCGTGCAGAACCACACCGCCACCTACAAAAGTTCCGATAAATACATAGAGAAAATTCTGCAGCGCACTGCCGTGACCAAATTGCAATTCTGCAATCGCGGCAGATGAACAATCATTTTCAATAAACACTGGTAATTGTGTGCGCTTAGCCACTTCTTCATTCAACTTTAGGTTGAACCACCGCTCTGCCAAAGCATCGCTCATGTTCACTTCTTTTTTCCACGCGCCCATAAACCAAGGCATAGCTAAACCAACGCCTACTAAGCGCTGTTGGTTCTCTGCGCCTAGTGATGCTTGAAAATAGGCGATGCCTTGAGCGATTTTTTCCAACAAAAAATCGGGTTCGGGTATTTCAAATTCATGGGCAATTTTGCCGATGACACTGCCACCAAAATCCATCAGTAGGACCTGAATATCGCTGCGGCCCACATTCACACCTATCGAATAAGCACCCGTGGGGTTGATAGCGTACATGGTCGAAGGCTGGCCGAGGCCGCGCTGAATTTTGCCCTTTTGTTCGACCATGCCCGCAGTTTCTAAATCGTCGATGATCCGTGTAACGGCTTGTGGCGTGAGATTGGAAAGGCGCGATAGTTCTAGCTTTGACGCCTGACCAAGCTTGCGTAAAAAATTGATGAGCACTCGCTCGTTATAGCGGCGTAAGCCGCTGGAATTACTGCCTTTACTCATAAACGTCACCCTGCAAAAGCTCGCCCCAAGAAACCTTGGTGCGAAAAAATATACGAATCCGATTGACTTAATTAAACCACTGTGAATAATTAAGTCAAGAGTTTTGTTCTTGCTAGGCTCAGATGCAAGCTGTATCCAACACAATAATGGTAAAAACCACTCTGGTCCCTCAGAGTCACTTGGAACTTAGGATCATGAAGACTTCAAACAATGTACAAAATATCGGCCTGATTCGGTGGCTGACTTTTTTAATGTTCACTATGTTCGCCATGACTACCGATGCCGTGGGTGTGATTATTCCAGAAATTATCAAAGACTTTAATTTAAGCCTCACCCAAGCCAGCGCCTTTCACTATGCGCCAATGATTGCTATTGCCGTTAGCGGGGTACTCTTTGGCTTTTTGGCTGACCGCCTTGGCCGCAAGCGCACGATTATTATCGGTTTAGGTCTATTTGCGTGCGCCTGCTGGCTGTTTGCGGTGGGCAATCAATTTGAAGTGTTTGTGCTCTTATTGGCACTTTCGGGGTGCGCCATCGGTATTTTTAAAACCGGTGCACTGGCGTTAATTGGCGATATATCTACTTCATCGCTCAACCACACTCGAACCATGAATACGGTGGAAGGTTTCTTTGGCGTTGGCGCTATTATCGGCCCAGCAGTAGTCGCCTATCTCTTGGCTTCGCAGGTTTCGTGGAAATACCTCTACATTATTGCGGGTTTTATAAGCCTTTTGTTGCTCCTTACCGCGGCGATGGTGGCTTATCCCTCGCGCAAGGTTCAAAGCGGCGAGCCAATTGATCTAAAGCGCACCGTGAAAATGATGGCTAATCCTTACGCTCTAGGTTTCTCACTTGCCATCGCTCTCTATGTGGCTACTGAGGTAGCCATCTACGTATGGATGCCAAGCCTGTTAAAAAGCTATTCCGGCTCTGCCGTATGGTTTGCCACCTATGCACTGGCGATTTTCTTTGTGCTGCGCGCGTCAGGGCGTTTTCTGGGGGCGTGGGTATTGGCGCGATTCTCGTGGACGTCGGTGATGCTGTGTTTTAGCGGTGCCATCTTTCTCTGCTTTCTGGGTAGCACGGTTATCGGCGTATCGGCTGCCGTATTCTTGTTGCCAATCTCTGGGCTGTTTATGTCAATGATGTACCCGACCCTTAACTCCAAAGGGATAAGCTGTTTCGCCAAACACGAGCACGGCACCATTGCCGGCGTGATTTTATTTTTTACTGCAGTGGCTGCGGCATTAGGCCCGCTTTTGATGGGTGCGATTGGCGATTTGTTCGGGGCAGTTGAATATGGCTTTTATTTGGCCACGGGTTTTGCGGGGTTATTGTTTGCAGCCATGCTGTTTAATTGGCTAAAAAATCCCGCCTTGGCTCGTCTGCAAGAGATTGATGCGAGCGAATACACCGAATAATCAATACCACGCCGCACTTAATCGCTTATGGTCAGTGCGGCTTCGTTTTATTTCTCGTCTAAGTAAAGGACCTGTTTCTAATGTGGATAAAACAGGTTGACTTCTGGATTCTATCGTCTTCACTTAACTCATCTGGTTCAAGTTTAAAAATGCTATAGAAAGCAGAGGGTTAGCGCATTTTTTTAAGTAGGAGTGAGGGTTTTCACCTAAAAATTGACCAAAATAACTGCTTTTTAAAGAGTCGATTTGACAATAAGTGGATTAAAAAATATCCATCCTGCTTGAAAATAAAGCGCAAATTTCTCTTGTTTTATTTAAATCACAGTGCTTTAATTAATGAAAGGGAAAGCGATTGGTCCGTAAAGGAGAGAAATCGCCTACTTTTTAACAACAGGGTTTGATAGGCCAAAAAAATGCAACCGGTTGCACTGAGGTGGGTAGACGGTCGCAAGAAATAATAGATTTTAAAAACACACGAGGTCGGAGAAAGTCATGAACCAAACAACATTATTTAAACCTGCGCTTTTATCATTGGCTATAGCGTCAGCAATGTTTTCAAGCACTGCGATGGCCCAAGAGGCCGTTGATCAGGGAGAAGAAATTACTGTTACTGGCATTCGCGCCAGCTTGATGCGTGCACAAGCACTTAAAATGGAAAATACCTCCATTGTTGAAGCCATTTCTGCAGAAGATATCGGCAAGTTGCCAGATTCCAGTATCGCTGAATCGCTAGCGCGCTTGCCCGGTTTAGCCGGTGAGCGTCGCGGTGGTCGTGTAAGCGGTATTTCAGTGCGCGGCTTTAAAGAGGACTTCGTGGGCACCACCATGAATGGCCGTGAACTTTTAGGTATTGGCGACAACCGTGGTGTTGAATACGATCTTTACCCCTCCGAGATTATGGCTGGTGCTGTGATCAACAAAACCTCTGAAGCCAAGTTAACCACTACCGGTATTGGCGGTACAGTGGATTTGCGTACAGCGCGCCCTTTAGATGTTGCGTCTTCAGTGACTATCAACGGTTCTTATGAAATGAATGCTCAGGGGTCTGATAACCCCGAGTTCGATAACAAGGGTCATCGTTACGCCTTGGGCTTCTCTCAAAAGTATGCGGACGACACCATCGGTGTTGCTATGGCTTATGCGTCTACCAAGTCGCCAACCAACCAACGTAAATACGGAGTTTGGGGTTACTCTAAAGATGCCGGTTCAGACCGTTATGCTCCCTCTGGCCTAGATATTATGGCCATATCTTCAGTATT
>DAOORH010000342.1:0-4054 GCA_035389145.1 Cellvibrio sp. | reverse complement strand
CCCTATTGCGATTTCAATTCGCATCAGGCCAATAACGATATTCCAGAAGCGGAATATGTTGCGGCTTTATGTTTTGATTTGGAGCAGGATGCCGCTTTAGCGCAAGGGCGAAAACTTACCAGCATTTTCTTCGGTGGCGGCACACCGAGCATGTTCTCGGCTAATGCGATTGCGCAAATATTAAAAGACGCTGAAGCCATTATCGGTTTTGAGCCCGATATAGAAATTACCTTAGAAGCAAACCCTGGCACATTTGAGCAAGAAAAATTCTCTGGCTTTCGCGCTGCTGGCGTTAATCGTCTCTCAATCGGTATTCAAAGTTTTAATGATGCGCAATTAAAGCTACTTGGCCGCGTACATGGCCGTGATGAAGCACTGCGTGCAGTGGATGTCGCACACAAAGCCGGGTTCGATAATATTAATTTAGATTTAATGCACGGCTTGCCCGAGCAATCTGTTAATGATGCCAAAGCCGATTTAGCGCAAGCCATCGCTTTAGCGCCCGAACATATTTCGTGGTATCAGCTCACCATCGAACAAAACACTGCTTTTTATTCTGCACCACCTATTTTGCCAGTTGAGGATACGCTTGCAGATATTCAAGACGAAGGCCAAGCACTGCTCGCCGCCGCTGGCTACGCGCAATACGAAATTTCTGCTTACGCCAAAAATAACCAACGCGCGCGCCATAATATTAATTACTGGCAGTTTGGCGATTACCTCGGCATAGGTGCAGGCGCCCACGGAAAAATTACGCAACCAGAACAAGCCCGCATTATTCGCCTATGGAAAACTCGCCTGCCCAAGCATTATTTAGACGCTGCTACGAGCAATAAAATTTCCACCAATCTTGGCGGCCACCAAAATGTATTCGGCGGCGGCAGCGATATTCTTTCGCCAGAATCCTTACCGCTGGAGTTTTTAATGAACGCCTTGCGCTTAAACGATGGCGCGCCAGCGAATTATTTAAGCGAGCGCACCGGCTTGGCGTTAAATGCACTTGAACCTCAATGGGCAGAACTAACACAAAAAGGATTGGTGGAAATGGTTAATGGCAATTTACGGCCAACTGAATTCGGAAGAAGATTTTTGAATCGGGTGCTTGAGGCTTATGCGGTGGTTTAAATGCTTTGGGAAATTATATGAAAATGTTTAGATTTGTTGTGGCATCCATTTCTTTGTTTATGGCATTCATATTTTCTGTGTCCGCGAAAAATATAAACGAATTGTCACATGAAGATATGGTGTACCTCGCAGATATAGGAATGTACACAGCTACGGGACGAGGGTATTTTTTGACTGCGATGTCTGATCATTCTGAGAATTGGGCAGAGGTAATGACAATATGCGCTCCGTTGGTAAAAAATAGAAAATTTGAGGCTCAGATTGCCCTAGCGATTAGGCCTAGCGGAGAGGTAGCCCACCTTTCTATTGATCCAAAAAAGTCAGGGGAAAAACTTAATTTTGAACCATTTTTCAACTGCCTTGGTGAAAACTTAATGAGAGGCGGTTATCCAGAACATCCTTTTTCGATTTACTATTTTAAGTTTTTAGCTGCTGATAAGGTGAATTACAAAGTCTTTGAAGAAAGAGCAAAAGTTAAAAGTGCTCTAGCGGGTATTTGGAAGTCCGAGGTGAATGGTGCTTATATAAAAATGGATGAGTATGGAAAGGCTTATTATTGTCTTTACAACACCAATAGAGTTCCCGTCAAAGTGGTTTCGCTTGGAAATGTCGATTCAAATAATCAAGTTAAATGGGGTAAGTTTTTCATGATTAGATCGTCTGAAATTTTTGACTTAAAGGAGGATCTTAACAATGATTTTTCAAGTGGATATCGCCAAGAACTTGAAGGTGATGCATTAAAAACTGTTGAATTTAACTCCATTCAGAATAGTTATTTAAAAATAGACAAGATGGATATTATGTGTGATTAGTATATGAATTGTGTTGAAAAGTAAGCTTCTTATGGTGAATATGATTATTAATTTTTCAATCATATTGTAATCATTATCGAGACGGTTGCGCGCTACAGGATTAATGCATGTCAGATCTAAAATATTCTTCATTGTGGGCAATCGCGATTGTAGTGCTTACAGTTTTGGTTTTTGCCATAAATTACAATGGGTATCCCGGAATTTTTCCTATTTATAAAATTTTGGCGTGGCCGGGGATTGTTACGCTGCGGCTTTTTAGTGAAGAAATAAATTTTATTCCCAAGCTAAGCATTCTGCTGTTAGGTCAGTTTTCAGCATACTTTGCTGCGACATTTCTGGTTAGAAAAATAGTGCATAAACTCAAGTGATTAGTGGGTGCGAATAAATTAAAACGGAGGCTTTCGCCTCCGTTTTTTATTATGGTTGTTGTCTTTATCGTGTTTGTGTTTTCTTATGGTTTGTTTGAGTTATGCGTGAGCGCTGGCGGTTTGGGTTTCGCTTTGCCAGCGTAAGTGATCGGTGTAGTGCAAAATGCGCATGGCACCTTGGTAGTCTTCGATGAGTGCGCTGCAGTTTTCAATCCAGTCGCCCGTGTTGCAGTAACGCAAACCGTCTTGTTCAAATAATGCGGGGTAGTGAATATGGCCGCAAATTACGCCATCGTAACCACGACGTTTTGCTTCGGCTAAACATTCTTGTTGGTAGGTGTTTATCGCCGCTTTTGCGCCTTTGATATTGCTTTTAATTAAGCTCGACAGCGAAAAGTACGGGCGGCCCATCCATTTGCGAAAGCGGTTGCTCCATCGGTTAATAAATAATAATAAATCGTAACCCATGTCGCCGCAGAAACGTGCGAGCCAGCTGTGGTTGATGTAAGCATCCATAGCGTCGCCGTGCATAATTAAAAAATGCTTGCCATCGGCGCTGGTGTATTCGTGTTCGTGTTGAATTTCTATGGGACCGAAGTGTTGGCCGCAAAAATGGCGAATGGGCTCATCGTGATTGCCCGGTACATAAATGACACGTACACCGCGTGCAGCTAACTCATAAAATTTGAGCATGACTTTGTAATGTTTTTGTGGCCAGCAGAAGCGACGCTTGAGTGACCAGAGATCAATAATGTCACCAACCAAGTAGAGCGTATCGCAGTGAATATGATTTAAAAAATCTAATAAATAATCTGCTTTGCAATCGCGGTAGCCTAAATGAATATCGGAAATCCAAATGGTGCGCGCGTTGATGAGTGGTGTTGCAGAACGAGGCGGAAGGCTGTGCTCAAGTTCAGTGAGCGGTGGGTGGGACAACACAGAGCTGGATGCATTCATGGGAGCTTCCCTATGGCTGTTTGCAATGAGTTTTGCAAAGCCATATGACGGAAAGGCAACACTTGTGTGAATTTTTAGTGACGGTTTTTTTGGAGAAGATTGAGTGAGGTAATAAAAAGAAAATGGTTACAAAAAACAAAACACACAGCGGTAATTTAAAAATACCGCTCGGTTTGTTAAATCGTGGAGTTAGTGATTAGCGGCGAGTTTTTCGGGCTGGGTGCTATTCTGACGGAGCCATTGCAAAACGGCATATCGGCTTTCCAGCATGTCCTTATAGGTCTGCAAGATTACGGTGTTGGGTTTGTTTTGCTGTTCCAGTAACTGTAACCGCTCGGTGAGAAAAGCTATGTCGCCCTCCACCTTTCGTGCTACGTCTTCACTGTTGTGTTCTACATCGCCTATGCTGAGCTTGGTCATATATTCTCTCCCGAGATTCCTTCTGTGGGAGCTATTATCCTCGTTTTCTAGCGACCGCAATAGACGACATAAGCAGTAGATTTTGTGAGATATCTCCTACAAAACCTGTTTTTTAGTTAGGGTCAAAATGAATAGAAGGGTGGCCGCTAACACTATCGATGGCCCCGCTGGGCTATCCCAAAAGTAGGATGCGCATAAGCCCAAGCCTACCGCGGTGGTGCCAAGTGCGCTGGCGACTATCGCCATAGCCTCGGGTGTTTGCGTTAGGCGGCGGCTAGCGGCGGCGGGAATAATCAACAGCGCGGTAATCAGCAAAACGCCGACGACTTTCATCGCAATCGCAATCACCAGCGCCATCAACAACATAAGCGC
>DAOORH010000341.1:0-4091 GCA_035389145.1 Cellvibrio sp. | reverse complement strand
CAGAAGGCGATGTTACCCAGCACATCAAAAAAGCCTACGCGCGCGGTGGAGTTGTCACCATTAGCGCGCATTTAAACAATCCTAAAACCGATGGAGAAAAAGGGGCTTGGCCAACCGGTACATCGTGGGACAAGCGCTCCGCAGTTAAAGAGGCTTTACCCGGTGGTTCGCACAATAAAGTGTTAAATGGCTATCTCGATCAAATTGCAGATTGGGCTCACAACTTAAAAGACGATAAAGGTACTTTAATTCCAGTGGTAATGCGTTTATTTCACGAAAATACTGGCGCTTGGTTTTGGTGGGGAAATGAGCAGTGCACACCTGCGGAATATCAACAGCTCTATCGCTACAGCGTTGAATACTTGCGTGATAAAAAAGGCGTCACCAATTTCTTGTATGCCTATTCGCCGAATGAATTTGTAAACCCAAAAGAGTTGGATTATTTAGAGCGCTACCCCGGCGATCAATGGGTAGACGTAATGGGATTTGATTCCTATGGCTTTATCAATGAAAAAAGCGATGCTTGGTTTAAAACCGTGGTGGATAACACCGCGATGATTGTACGTTTGGCGGAAGCGCGCGGCAAAATTCCAGTGATTTCGGAAATTGGTATTCAAGCACCGGATATTGAAGCGGGCAAGTTCGATAACCAATGGTACCGTAAGCTAATTGGTGGCTTAAAAGCGGATAAAGATGCACGTCGGATTGCATTTTTATTAACTTGGCGCAATGCTCCTTTAAATGAGCGCGGAGATGACAAAATTCACCTGCATTATTGGGTGCCGCCAAACCGTGAAGAAAATAGTAAGAACGGCACCTTGGAGGATTTTCGCGCCTTCTATAGGGATGATGTCACCGCCTTTAACCGTGACATTAGTAATGTTTACACGCTTAAAACGTTCATCAAAAAATAGAATTGTTTGTTAAATAACCTCCGCCGCAAGCGGAGGTTATTTTTTATGCGCCTCGCACGTAAATATTGGTTAAAAAGCCGAGCTGATTTTTTTATGCGAGCTATCATTAAAGCCAATGTAATTGGCGATTTTTTCGGTTAAGAAGCCGCATAGCAGTTCCAGTACATAACTCTACTTATAATCAATTAAACATTTCATCATTCAAATATGCCCCCGAGGAATTCTTTATGGTTTTTCAAAAAAAAATCAGCCTATTAGCCATGGCTATAGCACTTGTATCAGTTGCGCCCAGCTTTGCCGCCGATGCGCAACCTGCTGACGCGAAAAAAGCCACTGTAGAAGCGCCGAAAGCTTGGATGAATAAAAAGCTAACACCTGAGCAGCGCACTGATTTAGTTTTGAAAGAAATGACCATGGATGAAAAACTCAAACTGGTGTTTGGTTATTTTGGTACAGATGCGCCTTGGAAAAATGCTAAGCGTCCCGCAGAGTCTATTACCCAGTCTGCCGGCTTTGTTTATGGCATCCCACGCTTGGGCATTCCCAATTTATGGCAGGCAGATGCCGGTATAGGCGTTGCTAGTCAAGGCGGCCCAGATGTACGGGGAGCGACCGCTTTGCCCGCAGGCATTGCGACTGCCGCCACTTGGAATTTGAAAACCGCTTATGCCGGCGGCGCTATGATTGGCGCCGAATCACGCGCTTTTGGCTTTAACGTGCAATTGGCTGGCGGCGTGAACATTATGCGTGAGCCGCGCAACGGTCGTAATTTTGAGTACGCCGGAGAAGACCCGCTCTTGGCGGGCAAGATTGTTGGCGCGCAAATTAGTGGCATTCAGTCCAATAACATGGTTTCTACGTTGAAGCACTATGCCTTTAACGATCAAGAAACCAATCGTTTCTCACTTGACGTGAAAGTCGATGATGCCTCTGCCAGAATGGCAGATTTGTTGGCGTTGCAAATCGCGAAAGAAGATGGCAACCCAGGTTCAGTTATGTGTTCTTACAATCGTGTAAATGGCTTCTACGCTTGCGAAAGCAATTACCTGCTTAACGAAGTGTTAAAACAAGATTGGGGCTTTAAAGGTTGGGTAATGTCTGACTGGGGCGCAACTCATAGTACGGTGCCGGCTGCAAATAATGGTTTAGATCAACAATCAGGTATTCCTTTCGATCATTCAGAATATTTTGGTGCGGCCTTAAAAGAGGCTGTACAAAATGGTTGGGTAACTGAAGCCCGTTTAACCGATATGGCGCGTCGTGTTCTTCACCCTATGTTTGAATTCGGCTTAATCGATAACCCAGTAACTCCAAATCCTAAAGCGATCGATTTTAAAGCCAATGGTTTGGTGAGCCAAAAGGATGCCGAAGAAGGCATGGTTCTGTTAAAGAACGATAATAAACTTCTCCCGCTCAGCAAAACCGCCAAAAAAATCGCCATTATCGGCTCTCACGCTGATGTAGGTGTTTTATCGGGTGGCGGTTCTTCACAGGTTTACCCTGTAGGTGGTGCTGCCTTTAAAGGTGGGCCGAAGTTCTTCCCCGGCCCAATGCTGTACTACCCATCATCACCGTTTAAAGCTGTTCAAGCGCGCGTACCACAAGCCCAAGTAACTTATAACGATGGTGCTGATGCAGCTGTCGCGGCTAAGTTAGCTGCGGAGAGCGATGTGGTACTCGTGTTTGTAAATCAATGGACTGCAGAGTCAATTGATGTGCCCAACTTATCTTTGCCAGACAACCAAGATGCCTTGGTTGCTGCGGTTGCCAAAGCCAATAGCAAAACTGTTGTTGTTATGCAGACCGGTGGTCCAGTTCTTATGCCGTGGCTTGCGGATGTAGGCGCTGCTGTTGAGGCTTGGTACCCGGGCACAAACGGCGGTGAAGCTATAGCGCGCGTATTGTTTGGCGAGGTGAACCCATCGGGTCATTTGCCTGCAACTTTCCCAGCATCTGAAATGCAGCTACCTCGCACTGTTGTGGATGGCTACCCAGAGGTGAAAGATGCGCGCATTACCGTTACTTATAATGAAGGTGCTGCAGTGGGTTATAAGTGGTTTGATTTGAAAGGCCATAAACCCTTGTTCCCCTTTGGCCACGGATTGTCTTACTCTGAGTTCGCGTTCAGCGGCTTGAAAGCAGAGGTTAAAAACGGCTTGATCAATGCCAGCTTCACTGTGAAGAACACAGGTGCGGTTGCCGGTAAAGAAGTGGCTCAAGTTTACGTTGCGCCAGTGTCTGCGGTGTGGGAAGCCCCCAAGCGTTTGGGCGGTTGGCAGAAAGTAGATTTGAAAGCCGGTGCGAGTACCAAGGCCAGCGTCACTATCGACCCACGTTTAGTGGGGATGTACGACAGTGCGACTAAGACCTGGAAAATTGCCGAGGGTGATTACAAGGTGATACTGGCTGCCGATGCAACCGATGCCAAAGCGACCAGCGTGACTGTGCATTTAAATGCGGCCACCTTGGATGTGAAAGGTAAGTTTGTTAAGTAGTATTTCCTGCTAGGCCCATTTTAGCCAAAAAGAAGGCCAAGTCGCTCAGCGATTTGGCCTTCTTTTTGTTTTGATGTTAGCTTAGGGCCATTCACTACATTTAAATGGGATTAGTTTATGCCTAGTGGTTTTGGGACCAAGCTTGTTATTGCCATCTCTTCACGTGCGCTTTTTAATCTGGATGAAAGTCACACCATTTTTGAGAATGAAGGGCTGGATGCTTATGCGCGCTATCAAATTGATCATGAAGACGAGATATTGCAGCCAGGGGATGCCTTTCCTATGGTGCAAAAGCTCCTTCATCTTAATAAGCGCTTAGGCGGTGAGCCACGTGTTGAAGTAATTTTGCTATCGCGCAACAGTGCAGATACGGGTTTGCGGGTTTTCAATTCAATTGAGCATTACGGTTTAAATATCACCCGCGCGGCTTTTTGCAGTGGTACTTCGCCCTATGGTTATGCCACGGCTTTTGGTTGCCATCTCTTCCTATCTACTAATGCTGAGGATGTTAAGCACGCACTCGATCATGGTATTGCGGCGGCGACCTTGCTGGCGTCAAAAAGCAAAATTGATAATGAAGATCAAATTCGCTTTGCTTTTGATGGCGATGCGGTTCTGTTTTCGGATGAAGCTGAGCGAGTCTATAAATTGGAAGGCCTAAGCGCATTCACCGAAAGCGAAA
>DAOORH010000340.1:0-4101 GCA_035389145.1 Cellvibrio sp. | reverse complement strand
ATCAACGCTACGGCCATATACTCAACCCCTTTACCGGCTGGCCGATTATGGATGCGCCGCGCTCCGTTACCGTTGCCGGTTCCAATTGTATTCAAGCAGGCATGCTCGCTACCTTTGCTTTATTAAAGGGTAAAAATGCAGAACTTTTTTTAGAAGAACAAGGCGTACCCTTTTGGCTTCTCAAATAAAGCAGCTTTTAAAATCAATTGTCTTTTGAAATAAAGTAGATCAGGAAAAATTATGCGTTTACTCCTAGTGGAAGATGACTTAATGCTCGGCGAAGCACTGCAGGATGCGCTTATGCCCCACAGCTACGTAGTGGATTGGGTAAAGGATGGCGAAAGCGCGTTAAAATCTTTGCGTCGCGAGCATTTTGAAATCATTATTTTAGATATTGGCTTACCGGGCATGGATGGTTTTGAAGTCTTAAAAAAATTGCGCAGCGAAAATTTTGAGGTGCCCGTTTTACTGCTCACCGCACGCGACTCACTCACCGATAAAGTGACTGGGCTAGACGCGGGAGCCGATGACTATTTATTAAAGCCCTTTGATTTAGATGAACTCCTTGCTCGCCTGCGCGCACTCAGCCGCCGCGCTGCTGGCAGGGCCATTCCGTTTATCAATCACGGCAAACTCTGCATTAACCCTGAAAACCAAAGCGTCAGCTACGACAACCAACCTATTGTATTAGCGCGCCGCGAATATATGGTACTGATCAAGCTCTTAGAAAACACCGGGCGCGTACTCAGCCGCGAACAACTAGAACAAAGCCTCTACGGCTGGCTAGACGATGTAGACAGCAACGCACTGGAAGTCCACATTCACCATATCCGCAAAAAAATCCCGGTAGATTTAATTCGCACCGTGCGCGGCGTGGGTTACACCATAAACAAGTGGAATGAGAGCCAAACCTAATGTCTATTCGGCGCTTTTTATTAGCAGGTTTACTCGGTATTTTATTGCTCAGCTTTGTGGTTATTTTTTTATTTAATCGCTACCAAGCTTTTGTAGAAGTTGGTGAACTTTATGATGCGCAACTCGCGCAATCTAGCCGCATTCTACAAGGCTTTCTCAATCGGCCTGCAGATGAAATTGATTTCGACCATATTAACACTGCGCTACTCGCCGCTACCGAAAACTACAGCAATGACGATACGCATGATAACGACAACATGCGCAATGATGGCGGCCATAAATACGAGCACAAATTTGCCATTCAAATATGGGATAAAAGTACCAACCTCTTAGTCAAGTCTCCCAGCGCACCGCTCTATGCAATCGCCGATTTCAAAGATGGTTATTCAATTAAAAAAATTGGCGATTTTAATTGGCATGTATTTACCCAGCATTTACCCAGCAACGGCTATTGGGTAGTGATTGCCGAACGTGCCGATATTCGCGAAGAAATTATCGAAAAGCTAACTTACAGCTCTTTAGTTGGCCCTCTCGCGGGCATGGTTTTTTTAGCCTTTGGCGTCATTCTAGTCGTGACCAAAGGCTTGCAACCGCTCATCGATTTATCGCAGCAAATACGCGAACGCAATATCGACAAACTCGAACCACTGGTACTAGAAAAAGCGCCAAAAGAATTGATCCCCTTGGGGCAAGCGGTAAATTTATTAATGGAACAAGTCTCACAAGATGTAGAACGCGAGCGCCGTTTTCTGGGCGATATAGCCCACGAACTGCGCACACCACTGGCCGCCATGAAACTCAATGCGCAAAACGGTTTATATTCAAAAGATATTTACAGCGTACAGAACTTCTTAATTAAAATTGTGCGCGGTGTAGATCGCAGTATTCGTTTGATTGAACAACTGCTAACGCTGGCGCGGCTTGACCCACGCGCGCTCGGCGAACCCGAAACCTGTGTACTGGGCGATATTGCCCAAGAAGTAATAAACGCGCTTAGCCCGCAACAACAAAGTGGTGTACACATTCATGTGGAAGAATCGCTATTCAATACACAACTCAATGCCTACCCTGACTTATTGAGCGTTATGCTGCGCAACCTTATCGAGAATGCTAGCCGCTATTCACCAGAAGGAGGCAAGATAAGTCTCGCTGCCGAGCAAACTGCTAATAACATCATTTTCGCGCTCACGGATCAAGGCCCGGGGGTTTCTGAACAGCAATTGCACTCGCTTGGTAAACGTTTTTTTAGAGAGCGACCAGCAGACCGAATGGGCAGTGGTTTAGGGCTTTCGATTGTTGCGCGCATTGCCGAGCTGCACCAAGCCCAAGTCAGCTTTAGCAATGCAGTGCCGCAGGGATTGGTAGTAAAAATTCTATTTCCATTAGCGAATGCAAACGGAGACAGTTGAGTAGAAAAAGCAGGGGGCGAGGCGAGAAAGAAATTTAAGGCGCTACCGAAAGCTTCACCCAATACCTAGGTATATTCAGAGGTGTATCACTGGGCAACAAAGGATTCTCAAGCTCAATAATTTTGCGATTAGGCTGTTTTAGAATCTCTAACGCGGATTGAACACGCTCAGTACTCAAAAATAATTTATCAAACTCGCCGTTTTTAAGAACAATCGCCCAACCGTTTTCCAAGCGCTGCGCCAATTCTGTATTTTGTTTATTCACAAAAAAGTACAAGGCTGCGGGGTAATGCAGTATCAGGCGCGGTTCAACTACTAAGTTTTGCGAGCGAATTAAATCAGCTTCTAATTTCACTTCTGTCGCACCGCGCGGGAAAAAATCAAACCGCCTTGCAACTAACATCTTGTATAAATTTTCTTTTGCCATAGCCTCGCTGACTTTGAAGTCGTTAGCGCGCAAAATTTCTGTATCAGGCCAATGCATACCTTGCCCTGCGCTTAAGGCCAACAACTCCTGTTTAGTATTGATCTTGGCAAACTTGGCTGCATCGCTTTTGCGAATAACTAATAACCGATAACCAATTAAACCTTTGAGCAGCGGCACACGAATAGCGCGCATACTTTGCTCGCGCTCTATATTGGTCATTGTCCAAAGCACATTATTGCCTTTGTCCTGCACTAAAGCAGCCACCCAGCGCGCTTGCGAGAGCGGATTATTGGCAAAGCGAAACTCAATCACTTCGTCGGGGGCTTTGCTGGCATTTAAAATTAAACGGAGCAATTGAATGTAATAGTCTTCCTGCAGGTTTTGCGGGAGCTGGACATCCACAAAATAGCGGCGCGGCTCCGCCTGCACTGCAACAGCAAAGCAACTCAAAACCAGAACCAGAACTCGCCCCAAGGCAACCAATGTCATCAAATCTCCATCACCGCACAATAAAACATACACATCATGAGATAGCCTAGCACAGGGGCGTGATGACAGCTGCACAGTGCTGCCGTATAGTCACGCCTACCTGTCACTCCGCAAGGATTCTTTTGATGCAAGAAAAACTGGAAACCCGCACTTTTCTGTTGTTTTTATTCGCCGTAAGTATTGGCTTTGCCCTGCTGATTAAGCCCTTTTTTGGCACTATTTTCTGGGCCTGTGCAATTGCAGTTATCTTCGCACCCCTGCAGCAGCGCCTGCTTAAGCGCTGGCCGGGCCGTAAAAATCTCACAGCGTTGGCAACCCTGTTTCTTTGCATTGTTATTGTGATTTTGCCCGTCGTGTTTGTAATTAGCTCGGTCGTCAATGAAGGGATTTTGGTTTACAACAAACTGCTCTCCGGCGAAATCAACCCAGCGCAGTATATAGAATCCATGCGCACCGCCTTCCCAGCGCTGAATAATCTACTCGCTAGGCTCGGCATAGATATGAGCAACCTTAAAGAGGATGCGCTTAACGCTGCCATGTCGAGCGGGAAATTCATCGCTGGCCACACGCTTTCCATCGGCCAAAACGCCTTTGAGTTTTTGATGAGCGTAGTGCTTATGCTCTACATCACTTTTTTCATGCTGCGCGATGGCAGCTACTTAGTCGATTTAATGATTCGCGCCCTGCCCTTGGGCGACGTGCGCGAGCGCATGCTGTTCTCGCTGTTTGCCGAGGTCACCCGCGCCACCATTAAAGGCAACGTAGTTATCGCCATACTGCAAGGCACCATTGGCGGTATCACCCTGTGGGCGCTGGATATTCACGGCGCGATTCTCTGGGGCGTAGTCATGGCCTTTGCAT
>DAOORH010000339.1:0-4112 GCA_035389145.1 Cellvibrio sp. | reverse complement strand
TGGAAGATGAAAAGGGCAGAGCACTCGTCATGAAAACGCCTTCAGTAAATTTTCAAGATGACCCTGCTTATATTGAACGCTTTGTGATGGAATCTTGGATTGGCGCACGCATCAGCGGCCCCCAAGTTGCGCGCGTTATTCCCGCACCGGAATCGCGTTCGTGTTTGTATTATTTAACCGAATATATTCCCGGCCCCACACTCACCCAATTATTAAAAGAGCGCGGCATTTTATCCATCGTAGATGCGGTAGAATTAATTGAACATTTGATTCGCGGTATCCGCGTGTTTCATCGCAAAGATACGCTGCACCAGGATTTAAAACCTGACAATATTGTGATTAGCGCCAAAGGGCCAATGATTGTAGATTTTGGTTCATGCTGGGTGGCCGGTGTTGAAGAAGTGATTGCGCCCTTCACGCGCGATATTGTGTTGGGCACCGCCGATTATTCTGCGCCCGAATATAGATACGGCGGCAAAGCTGGCCCCGCATCCGATCAATTTTCGCTAGCGGTACTTTTATACGAAATGCTCACCGGAAAATTGCCCTACGGCGCTAACTACGCCAATGCCACCGACTTAAACAGCTTTCAAAAACTAAAATATATTTCCGCTATGCAGCACAATCCCTTAGTGCCTTACTGGTTAGATAAAGCCTTAGAAAAAGCACTGAGCATCTATCCCAATTCGCGCTATGAAGCTTTATCAGAATGGTTTCAAGATTTAAAACGCCCCAACCCAGAATGGCTAACGCATCGCCAGCAACCACTGCTAGAACGTCACCCCGACAAAGTGTGGAAGCTATTAGCGGTAAGTGGTTGGCTGTGTGCGATTGCGATTTTGTTTTGGAAGAAATGAAGTGACCGCAGCACAGTAGCTTTATGGCTTTGGCCTTAATCTCATGCTATATTGTACTGAAACCCCGTACAACTGGTGACAATCATGGATACCGTAAGCGTAAACCAATTTAGAGACAACCTAAAAACCTTCGTAGAACAAGTGGTTAGCAACCACACACCGATAAAAGTAACCCGTCGTGCCGGTGAAGCATTCGTAGTGGTAAGTGCAGATGATTGGGAGCGGGAACAAGAAACGCTTCATGTGCTACAAAGCAAAAGCTTAATGACCCAAATTGCAGATTCATTAGCTACTCACACACAACAAAAAGGCTATACCCCAACTGACGAGGAAATGAATGAGATCACTCGTATTTGAGGGCAACACCTGGGCAACTTATGAAGAGCTGCGTGAAAAAGACAAGGCGCTTCATAAAGCCCTATGCAAACTGCTTAAAGAAATGCTTCGCTCAGACCCAGCAACCGGCCTAGGAAAACCCGAGCAACTTCGACATAACCTGACTGGCCTTTGGTCAAAACGCATTTCACAAAAAGACCGGCTTATTTATAAGTTCGATGCTCAGTACATCTACATATTCGCCATAGGCGGGCACTACGATCAGTATTGAGTATGTCGCCATAACCAAATAGGCGGTGCCCTTAGGTTGCAGCTTCGAGAAATACCTGTGCGAAGTAAAACAGCAAAGGCAATTTTATATTCAAACTTAATTATCAATTAAATTCTATTAATTCGACCGTAAAGAGCAGCGGCGAATTTTTTGGAACAGGGCCCATACCTGCAGAACCATAGGCTAAATGGGCGGGAATATAGATCTCCCAAATAGCACCTGCTTGCATAAATGAGACTGCTTCAGACCACCCAGGAATTACTGAGCCCAAAACAAAACTGGGTGCGTCTTTTCGATTGTAACTACTATCAATCACTTTCCCATTTAACAGAGTCATGTGATAGCGATTTTTAACCACGCTAGTTAATGTGGGGCTTTTGCCGCAACCTTTTCTTAACACTTTATATTGCACACCAGAAGCCAAAGTAAATATATCAGCTCTCTTAGCGTTTTCTGAAAAGAAACGGGTTTCTTCGGTAGCGGTGTAGCCAATGGGTCTTTTTGTCCACATTTCATTGGAAAGCTCAACTGGTTCGACTACACATTTAGGTTCCACAACTGGAGCTACAGATTTTATGGGCGCTGCTGCAGAAGCTACTTTTTCACTATGCTTGCTCGGCGATGTACATGAATAGAGCAACAGCGCAGCGGTGAAAATGAATGACTTAATAATTATTTTTTTCATGGCTTTACTCTAAGTTAAGCGGTAATTTTTAAGTTTCGGTGCAGTCGAATACTCATAGCCGCAAAACCGGCTTATTATTAAGGAGTTTTCTTTTCCAGCTTTATTTCACCAAGTGTAAAAAATACCAGCGCAGTACCCGCAGGCCCACGATACACCCCATTCGCATTGGCCAAACGATTTGTGACTGCTGAAAATTCCCAAGCTTCATTCTCAGAGCATTGAACTTTGCGCTGAGTAAAATTTACTTGCTTGTTTTCTTCACCCCATTGTCTAGCAAGTAACGAATGCGCTCTCAATTGTTCAGGTACTGATGGGTGATCCCATGCCCACATAAAACTTCCATCTTCAGTGTTATAAGTGCCAACAACCTGAATATCAGTAGTTGCTACATTTCCATTTGAAAATGTGAATGTAATTTCACCTAACTCCAAGTCAGCAGCCCAACTTTCCTCAGAACCAAAACTCCACGTTTGAGAATGCGCCGCCGTCTGACTCTGCAACCCACTTAGCGAAGCCTGTATATAATCAGGTGCAGCACCTGCAACAGAATTACTTGATATAGCAGATGAAAGCATTGTTGATAATTTCTGGAACATATGAATCCTCTGGTTAAGTTCAGCGGCAGTTTTTAAGTTGTGATCTGAGGAATTATTTTGCGTAGCAAAACCACAAAAACTTAAAAGCGGTCCAGTAAAGCGAAGCGGAATGATAATGATTACCTTGAAATAACTCTATAGTCGTTAACTTTTTTGTCAAAGCTAAATTCAACATGTTGAGGGGAGTCATTCCCAACAATTTCTAGCATTTCGACTAAAACTTTTAGCTGAACATAATATATATGTTCCTTTTTAGTTCGATCTGATGCGATATAAAAGCCAACAAGCGAAGTACCATTTGGAACAAATGGAGCAAATATAGAACTATGTATAAATTGATTGCATATATCCCAATAACTGACTTTCTTCTTTTTGCCCGAATATAGATCATAGAGTTCCGGGAAGTCATGCTGATTTAATAGCGTAATTAATTTATCGTTCGCAGGGTAAATCGATAATTCAACTTTTCCATTTTTAACTACATCAGTAACCTTGTTTGACTCCATCAGTTTTCGTACAGCAAACAACCCTAAGAAAACCTCTTTTTCCAGAGAGAAAAAAGATCGTTCTGTCCATTTTTTCTGACCGTATCTTTTCGCCAATTTTTCTGCGATTTTTATACATTCTTCTTTCCAGGGTGACGAATTTGAAATCAACGCCTTTCTCCATGAAGTAACATAACAGTTTAGTAAGCAGCACCAACTATATAGTCCACTGAATTTAAAGCCAAGCCATTTGTAGTTTCACTGCATATAAGAGATCTGGGGTATGTCTTGTATTTAAAAGGGAGTCGTCATCCTCGCGAAGGCGAGGATCCAGCTCTGATTGTTGCATGTTAACTGCTGGATCCCCGCCTTCGCGGGGATGACGATGAATATATAGTTGAGATTACCAACAGCTAATAAGAACAGAGCCCTTAAAAAGCGGGGAGGGGCTAAAAGCTCGCTCATATTGATAACGGAGTGATATTCAACTCCTCCCCGCTATTCGCAAAATTGCAGGAGCAATTAACATAGCGAAGCTACCTGAAAGGTAAACCACATGGATGTGGTTTATGAACGTGAAGTTGGGACGACTGTATGGATACAGGAGGTAGAGTAACGCAGGAGCAGTTACCGAGGGGGTTACTGCTTCCAGCGCGTAAGTTGGAATGAATTTCCGATTTTCAATGCTGTAAATATCCGCATATAAAAAAGCCCGCAGAGTGCGGGCTTAGTTTCTTCACCGTTTCTATTTCTTAGGCGTCAACCGCAGCACCAATACATCGTGTGCAGGAATAGTCACACTCAACTTACCTTTCGTATCGCCTTTCGCACCGGTCCATACATTTTTCCAATTGAACAATTGTTTATCAAAATACACTTCTT
>DAOORH010000338.1:0-4115 GCA_035389145.1 Cellvibrio sp. | reverse complement strand
GCCTTTGCAAAACTCCTGTTATGAACCAGTCCAAGCGTTGATTGTTTGACGCGAAAACTTAACAGCGAACACTAACAAAGGGGTAGCCCATGGCGGGCATGCACACTATCCAAACCTCGAATACACCTTTGAAGCTGGTGCCCTTTACCGAGCCCGTGGGCGAGCCTTTAGAGGCTACTAAGCCTTTGGCCAAATCTGGCGATAAAGGCCGTGACGTCAAGGGGCAGGATTTAAAAAGCGCATTCGATATGTTTAATGAGATGTCGCAACAGCTGACTGACTCTTACTTCATGCTTGAAAACCGCGTGGCTGAGCTGAATCAAGAGCTCTCCACCGTTGCCGATCAGCGCATGCAAGAGCTGGCCGAGAAAGAGAAAATCGCCAACCGTCTTGAGAACCTACTTAATTTCCTCCCCGGTGGCGTGGTGGTATTGGATTCCTCCGGCCGCATTTCGGAATGTAACCCCGCTGCGATTGATCTTTTAGGCGAGCCTTTAGAGGGCGAGCTTTGGCGCGATGTGATTGTTCGCTCCTTTGCGCCACGCCAAGACGATGGCCACGAAGTTTCTTTACGTGATGGCCGCCGCATCAGCATATCTACCCGCAACCAAGGTGAAGATGGGCAAATTATTTTGCTTACCGATCAAACTGAAACTCGCCGTTTGCAAAGCCAACTTAGTCGCCATGAGCGTTTGTCTGCTATGGGCAAAATGATGAGTGCGTTGGCACATCAAATTCGCACGCCTTTATCGGCCGCTATGTTGTATGCCGGTCACTTGTGCAACAGCAAATTGGATGATGAAAAACGTCATCAATTTTCAGAAAAAATTTGTAATCGCTTAAATAATATCGAACGCCAAGTGCAAGATATGTTGGTGTTTGCGAAAGGTGAATTGCCGCTTAAAGATGTTATCAGCGTGAATGAATTGCAGCAGGCATTCGCAGAGGCGATGGAAGTTCCGCTGATGACTACCGAATCCGTGTGTGCATGGCGCAATGACTGCGGTGAAAATGTTATTCAATGCAATCGCGAAGCTTTAATTGGCGCTTTACTGAATCTCGTCAATAACGCCATCCAAGCGGTTGAGCGCAACGCAAAACTGCGCATTACTTTTACATGCACTCAGCCTAAAAATCCTGCAGAAACGCCCCAGTTAATGATTGCTGTGTGCGATGCCGGCCCTGGCATTGCCGCAGAATTATTGCCCAACCTTGGCGATTTATTTGTAACCACTAAAGCGCAGGGCACAGGTCTTGGTTTAGCGGTAGTAAAAGCGGTAGCGCGTGCGCACCACGGTAATTTTAGTTTGCAATCTACACAGGGGCAGGGCACATGTGCCAGCCTCTTTATGCCGTTTGCATCTATTTAATTATTATTTATTCGTTTTAAAAAATCATTCATCGGTAGGAGAAATACATATGGCACTTTCAGCATTAGCGATGAATTCATCATCCGATTACAACAATACAACGATAAAAGTGTTGGTAGTGGAAGACGATAGCAATTTGCGCGAGGCCTTAAGCGATACCTTGCAATTGGCAGACTATTCAGTCGTTACCGCTAATAGTGCTGAAGACGCGCTGAAAAAATTAGCAGAGTACGATGATCTGCGCATGATTATTTCAGATGTAAACATGGGCGCAATGAGCGGCCATGATTTACTGCGCGAGGTGAAAGCCAATTATCCGCATATTCCTATGATGTTGATCACTGCCTACGCCAGTATCAGCCAATCGGTAGATGCCATAAAAAATGGCGCCGTTGATTATTTAGTAAAACCCTTTGCGCCAAATGTATTGGTGGAAACCATGGCGCGTCATTTAGGCGTTGCACAAATTCAAGGTGATGAGCCCATTGCTCATGCGCCATCCAGTCGTCAACTTTTACAATTAGCACAGCGCGTTGCGCAATCTGAATCTACCGTTTTAATTGTGGGTGAATCAGGTACGGGTAAAGAAGTTTTAGCGCGTTATATTCACAATCATTCACCTCGTTATAATCAACCTTTTATTGCGATTAACTGCGCGGCTATTCCAGAAAACATGTTGGAAGCCATGTTGTTTGGTCACGAAAAAGGCGCTTACACCGGCGCGCATTCCAGCGCGCCGGGTAAATTTGAACAGGCTAACGGCGGCACTTTATTACTAGACGAAATTTCAGAAATGGATGTTGGCCTACAAGCTAAATTATTGCGTGTATTACAAGAGCGTGAAGTGGAGCGTGTGGGTGGCCGTAAAACAATTAAGTTGGATGTACGCGTTATTGCAACTTCCAACCGCGATATGCGCGAGCAAGTTGTCGCGGGGAAATTTCGCGAAGACTTGTATTACCGTTTAAGTGTATTGCCTTTGCAATGGGCACCTTTGCGCGACCGCTTGGAAGACATTATTCCGCTTGCGCAAAAAATTCTGCAAAAGCACGCACAAAAACAAAATCGTCACGGCGCAAGTTTGACCATGGCTGCACAGCAAGCGCTCTTGAGTTATTCCTGGCCGGGCAATGTACGCGAGCTGGATAACATTATGCAGCGCGCGCTGATTTTACAAATCGGCAGCTCTATAGATGCGGTTGATTTAGGTTTGGATGCCGGCAATATTTACAGTCAAAAACCCAACTTAATGGAGGCGGCTATGCAGTATCAAACCCACCAGCCTGCAACTATGCTGCGCGATGCTCAAAATGTGCACTCCGCGCGGGAATTTGCGCAGGATTTATCGGTACCCAAATACTCAGGTGACAATATCGCGCTTATCAGTGGAACACCTTATGTCCCGAATCCTGCATTGGGCACAGATTTAAAACAGCGCGAATACGAAATTATTATGGAGACTTTGCGCAAAGAAAATGGCAGCCGTAAAAACACTGCCGAGCGTTTGGGTATCAGCGCACGTACCTTACGTTACAAAATGGCACGTTTACGTGAAGAGGGTTTTGCCATCACTGAGTGAAATAGATAACAAGATCGGGAAAATGTGCTCAGAAGTGGAATAATTGCCTGCTTAGGTCTATACCAAAAGGCAGCTTATATAATTTCACTTTTCTCGCTATCGAGCCACCAATGAGATTGCTTTACTTGGCAAAACCGCCTGCTGTTTTCTTGACGATATTGCAGCGCATGGCATTAGTTGTTGTTTGCTCTTTGTCCGCGCTATCCGTGGCAGAACCCCTGCGTGTGGTGATTACTGGCGATGGAAATTCCAACAGTCAGGATCCGTCATATTTCTTTGAGCAGTTATTAGTGTTGTCATTAGATAAAACCAGATTAACCGATGGGGATTATACTTTAGGTCACAACACTCATGGTGGTGGTATAGCGCGTGATCGAGCGATGATAGTTGCAGGTGTCGGTATAGATGTTATGTGGGCATCTGTAACGAGAGAACGAGAAGAACAAATGCGGGTGGTGCCGATTGACTTGCTAAAAAATCTTAACAACTTTCGCGTGCTCTTGGTTAATAAAGGCGCACAACCACTGTTTAGCCAAGTACAAACCTTGAATGATTTAAGAAAGTTTACCGTTGGCTCAGGCGAGCATTGGACTGATGGTTATATCATGAAGGACAATGGTTTTAATGTGATGGCAACGTCGAGCTATTATGGCCTTTTTAAGATGCTGGCCGCGCGACGTTTTCATTTTATATCACGAGGCTTGCACGAAATTGGTTACGATGCTAACGCATATAAAGAGTTTGGTTTGGTCAAAGAGGAAAAGTTACTGCTAACTTATGATGTACCTATCCCCTACTGCTTTTTCGTCAACAAAAATAACATAAAGTTAGCTGATCGAATTGATCGGGGTCTTAAAATTGCCATACAAGACGGTTCATTTGATAAGTTGTTTTATCAAATGCCAAGTTTTAAAGAGGGCGAAGATATTCTTAAAAGTGCTAACCGCACCCTGATTACGATAAAAAACACCAAAAAATAAGCACTTCCTAGACATTAATTAAAGTCGAATTCTGATGTTTCCCGCGCTAAGCGTTTCTCCTCCCATTTAATTTCCAGCTTTCTCCTGCATTCCATATTGGTTTTTATTTTTTTATGTTTGCCTTTTGCATTAACCGCATCCCGCAAAAAAGCCGCCATGGCTTGATCGATGACTTCTGTTTCATGC
>DAOORH010000337.1:0-4165 GCA_035389145.1 Cellvibrio sp. | reverse complement strand
CGTGATCACCCCCACTTCTACTGGCGGGGCATCTGCAGCGCCTGCTGGTGACTTGGAGCCACAGCCAACCAGCAAAGACGCCGCGAGAGTGCTTAGAGCCAAGAGATTTAAGTATTTGATACGCGACATAAAGCACCCCTTTAAAAAAATACATGCTAAAAAAAATAAGCCCTAAATTCAAAAGCACATACATACAACAATGAATGTAATTGTATTAAATATAAATGCCCCGCATCTTGCAATCTAAACACCCGACAAATGCAAAACATTAACAATGTTTGCATAAATTAACGGTGATTATTACAAAAGTCACAAAATTGAATAAGCACTCTTGGCAAAGGAGTATAGTACTCGTATAGAATACATACACGTATGAATGTTTATAATAATAAACCTTGACCCTCACATTCAGGAGGCACAGTGGCACGCAAAACCAAAGAAGATGCACTCGAAACTCGCAGCCTATTACTGGACGCGGCAGAGAAAGTGTTTTTTGAAAAAGGCTTTGGTCAAACGAGCCTAATGGATATTGCCGCTGCCGCCGACTTAACCCGTGGCGCCATTTACTGGCATTTCAAAAACAAGAGCGATTTGTTTGAAGCCATGGCAGATCGCATTCGCCTGCCAATGGAAACCTTAAGCCTAGCCTGCGCCGACCCTCTGGAAGCCGACCCCCTTGGAAAATTGCGTGATTTTTGGGTTCAAGCCCTTAAAGAGATCACCCGCAACCCGCGCAAGCGGCGCGTACTCACGATTCTTTTCTTTAAATGCGAACTCAACAGCGAAGCCAAACAATTGGAGATTCGTCGCCAAGCCGGCTATATGGAGTATATCCACCATATTGAACAATGCCTGCAAAACGCCATCGACAAAGGCCAGTTACCGGCCAAGCTAAACATTCATCAAGCCGCCATCGCCAACCATGCCTTAATGGGCGGCTTAATTAGTAACTGGCTATTCTTGCCCGGCAGTTTTGATTTGGACGGCTATGCCGAAACCATGGTGGATAGCTATTTGTTTACGCTGCAAAACAGCCCGCAACTTCTAACGTCTTAAGCCTTAGTTTATAGCCAGTTTTCACACCAAATCAGTGTTCCCACTATCGCCGCGAAACTGGTGCATCCCATTATTCGCTTGGTTCGCAATCTGGGGCGACTATCTTTCGGTGTTTATGCACTATCCTCACTAGTAACCATAACGCAATCAGCTCACGTTTCTACGCAAACATAACAACACCCATGGAGACATCTTCAACAATGACAATATTTAAATCAAACCTGTATAGCCTCATGGGCGCCTGCTTCCTGTGCGCCTGCGCACTACCCAGTTGCGGTGGCGGTGGCAGTTCATCAAGCGGTGGCTCTGGCGGCCAAATAAGTAGCACTGCCGTACTGAGCTCCAGCTCGTCCAGCGCACTCGTTGCTAGCTCAAGCTCCTCTAGTTCAAGCTTGTCCTCTTCTAGCTCAAGCCTTTCGTCCAGCTCTACACCGGCATCAAGCGCGAGCAGCAGTGGTACCGCAGGCGAGGCAATAACGGCCAAGCAAGCCGCCAGCAAAATGGGCAAAGGCTTTAACCTTGGCCAAATGTTTGAGAATGACCAGCACCCGCAAACGCTTGCCGCCGCCAAAGCAAAAATTGATGCCTACTATGCACAGGGCTTTAAAAACGTGCGTATTCCAATTACCTGGACAGAAGTAAAAAGCGGAACAACCTTGGTTAACGACATCAGCGTCGGCGACGTCAATCGCAATCATGCTCGTCTAGCCGTTATTACTCAGATCATTGATTACGCACTGACCATTCCTGATATGTATGTGGTGATTAATGCACACCATGAGAAAGCGCTGAAGGATGAAAACAAAGCCGCGGTACTCGAGCGCCTCTGGCAAGATATCGCCGACATTTACCGCGACCGCAATCACCGCCTACTGTTCGAAATTTTAAACGAGCCGCACCTAAGCAATAACAATGCTATGGACCCCGCAAACCTCCGCGCCATGACGGGTAAAGCCTACAAAAAAATCCGTGCAGTCGATGCCGAGCGCATCATTTTAATTGGCGGCAACCAATGGTTTGGCGCGCACGAAATGGCGATCACTTGGCCAAACCTTAACGATGTAGGCGCCGGGCTAGATCAATACCTCATGGCCACCTTCCACCACTATAACCCGTGGACATTTAACGGCGACAACCAAGGCGACTACGCCGACAACTGGACTGATAACGATATTTCCAGCCCCATGGATACCATGCTCAATTGGAGTAATTCTGTGGGTAATGGCATGCCCGTTTACATAGGCGAATGGGGCAGCGGTTGGGGCAGCCGTTACCAAACCTTTAGCTGCAATAATATTCGTCTGTTTTATTCAAAGCTGGATGCCCAATACGCCTCCGTAAAAGGTATGCCCACCGCCGTGTGGGATGATGGCGGCTGGTTCAAAATCTTTGATTTCACTACCCAGACCTTTACCAACAACTTGAGCCAATGTATCGGCGGCACTTGTGAATGGGATGGAGCGGAGCGGTTTAATGCGGGTTGTTTATAATTAACACCTAGCAACTGACCATAAAAAATCCGGCCTTGTGCCGGATTTTTTATGAGTAGAAGTTTTTAAAACGAATCACCTCGTTCCCAAGCTCCCGCTTGGGAATGCATACACTAGGCATCACTCAACTTGTACCACCATTGTTTCCCATGATGGATTCGCCCGCATGTAATCCACTGTAATCCCCATTAACGTTTATAACGCTCTAGAATCCGTTGAAATAAGCGACTATGATTTCGCCGGTCAGATAACAACGCAGGTGTCAGGAGATTGTAAGCGTTGCAAAGGGTAACAGCGGGAAGCCTCTGTTGTAGTCTCTGCTTTGCATTCGTAAATACTTATTGCACTTTTTTATTTCTGACGCTGAATCTTAAGCGACTATTAACAGCCAGCCGTAGGTACGATTAGCGCAGCGTAATCGTACGTATGAAAAACCAACCAAATTAGCAGAGGGCAAAGGAATGCCAAATTATCGTCGCGCAAAAATTACCGGAGCAACTTGGTTTTTTACGGTTAACTTATTGGAGCGGCATAACAATAATCTTTTGATAAAGGAAATTGCCTTATTAAAAGCCTCTATCAAAAAAGTTTATCGCGCGCATCCTTTTGAAATTGTCGCCTGGGTGGTTTACCGGATCACATGCATTGCCTCTGGAAATTGCCCGAAGGCGATACTGATTACGCTACTCGTTGGCGCTTAATTAAAAGCCACTTTTCCAAAGCTATAGCCCCAAAAGAATATCGCTCACCCGTGCGAGTAAAAAATGGTGAGCGCGGCATTTGGCAAAGGCATTACTGGGAACATTGGATTCGTGATGAGCAGGACTTTCAACGGCATTTTGATTACATTCATCGCAATCCGTTAAAGCATGGACTGGTTACTCGCGTTTCCGACTGGCCTTATTCTACTTTTCACAAATATGTAAAAACGGGTATTTATTCGGAAAGTTGGTGTGGTGATAATAGTATGGACATTGAGCTTGTCGATTAACATGCGTACGATTACGCTGCGCTAATCGTACCTACGGGCTAGCGAATCAGTTAGTTGCCAATATTAATGAGAGGTCAAGCGATGCAAGATAATACTTCATTAGAGGTTGGCAAGTTGTTAAGCAATACATATGCGTATTGCATACAGCTATCAAGTCAAGAAGCTATTAATACATTGGAGGCTGCTGAAAAAAAATGCCTAAATATAGACACGAGCAGTTTACATGCACTTGAAATCAAAAGACGAGTAGCTGAACTAAAACTACAAATCCTTTGTGATCATAGAGCACGATTTTCTCTCGTGGAGAATTCGAGACAGAATCTAATTGAGGTGGGGTTTACTAATTTAGAGCGAGAAATTACAAATGAAATATATTTTGTTATATATTGCGAAAAAATAGAAAAAACAAATACCGCAAAAGAAGTTTTGGGGAAATTAATAGAAAAAATTCAAATTAAATTGAACTCCATTGATGATAAAAGTGGAGCTGAGTATAGTTTTTATTTGGACAGCTTAAATAACTCAAATAGTCGTCTGAAAAAATACTAAGCCAGTGTATGCAAATAAATTGAAAGCCCGTAGGTACGATTAGCGCAGCGTAATCGTACGCATGAAAAACCCACCAAAT
>DAOORH010000336.1:0-4186 GCA_035389145.1 Cellvibrio sp. | reverse complement strand
ACGCGAATATTTTATCGAATCTATTTGTTTGGAGTTGCCTGTGACTAACCCCCTAGTAAAATCCCATGTGTTGCCGCCTTTTTCTGCAATTGAGGCAGCGCATGTTGAGCCAGCTGTGAGCCAAATCATTAACGAAAGCCGGACTCATTTACAAAATCTGTTGGCTAATTTAACGCAACCGACTTCAGTGCAACCTTCGTGGGAAACCCTAGTGGCACCCTTGGAAGAGCAAGGAGATAAGTTAGATCAGGCGTGGTCGCCGGTGAGTCATCTGAATTCAGTACGTAACAATGATGAAATGCGCAGTGCCTACAACGCGAGTATTGCGCTCTTAACCGAATACGGTACTGAATTAAGTCAAAACGAAAATTTATTTAAGGCGTATCAAAAATTAGCCGATAGTGCTGAATACGAGCAATTATCTCAGGCGCAAAAGCAAGCGGTAGATAATGCACTGCGCGATTTCCGTTTGGGTGGTGTTGCTTTAAGTGTTGAGCATAAAAAGCGCTATGCTGAAATTCAACAGCGTTTATCAGAATTATCTACACAGTTTTCTAATCATGTTTTAGATTCTACCCAAGCCTGGTTTAAACATTTTGAAACGGTCGATGCGCTCGCGGGCTTACCTGAATCTGCTTTAGCGCAAGCCGCACAGGCTGCGCAAAAAAAATCCTTAAGTGGTTATGTAATTACTTTAGATTTTCCGTCTTATTACGCCGTGATGATGTATGCGGAGAATCGCGAACTGCGTGAGGAAATTTATACGGCGAACGTAACGCGTGCGACTGCTAATTCGCAAAAAACCAATGCAGAGCATCACATTGAATTTACCGCAGAATTTGATAACACCGCCATAATCGCGGAAACACTTGCGCTGCGTCATGAGCTTGCGCAGCTGCTAGGATTTGCAAATTACGCCGAGCGTTCACTCGCGACAAAAATGGCGCAAAGCCCACAGCAAGTATTGGATTTTTTACAAGCGCTGGCACAAAAATCCAAACCCTATGCGGCACGTGATTATGCTGAGCTGTGTGAGTTTGCCAGTGCTAATGGCTGTGTCGATTTACAAGCGTGGGATACCACCTATTACAGCGAAAAATTGCGCGTGGAAAAATACGCCATCTCGCAAGAAGAATTGCGCTCCTACTTTCCGGCTGAAAAAGTCATTAGCGGAATGTTCGAAGTGGTTGCACGTTTGTTTGGTATTCAAGTAAAACAAATTGCTGAGTTTGATACGTATCACCCAGAGGTACGCTTTTATGAAATTCACAAAAATGGCGAGCATATCGCCAGCTTCTATTTAGATTTGTTTTCTCGTGAAGGTAAACGCGGCGGCGCTTGGATGGCTGATGCGCGCGTACGCCGTAAAACTGCAACGGGTTTGCAATTGCCAGTCGCGTTTTTAACCTGCAACTTTACCCCACCAGTAGGTGAAACTCCTTCGCTGTTAACTCACGATGAAGTCACTACCTTATTTCACGAATTCGGCCACGGCATTCACCATATGCTCACGCAAATTGATGTTGCGGCGGTGAGCGGAATCAATGGTGTTGCGTGGGATGCAGTGGAATTGCCAAGTCAATTTATGGAGAACTGGTGCTGGGAGCCAGAGGCGATTCCGCTTATTTCTGGGCACTATCAAACGGGCGAATCTCTACCTCAGAATTTGCTGGATAAAATGCTCGCTGCGAAAAACTTTCAATCAGGCTTGCAGATGTTGCGTCAAATTGAATTCGCATTATTCGATTTCCGTTTACATGCAGAATACGATCCTAAAAACCCGCGCAGCGCGCAAGAGGTTTTGCAACAAGTGCGCAATGAAGTTGCGGTGGTGCAACCGCCGGCATTCAATCGTTTTGAAAATAGCTTTAGCCATATCTTTGCCGGTGGTTATGCGGCGGGCTATTACAGTTACAAGTGGGCTGAAGTGTTATCGGCCGATGCCTTCTCGCGTTTTGAAGAAGAAGGTATTTTTAACGCAGCGACAGGCGAAAGCTTTTTGCGTGAAATTTTGCAGCAAGGTGGCAGCAAAACGCCGATGGAATTGTTTACGCAATTTCGCGGTCGTGAACCCAATATAGATGCCCTCTTGCGACACTCCGGTATTGTGGTTGAGGAGGCTGCGTAATGGCCTACTCCACCAAACGTCGGTTTATGGCGGGCGCGGTCTGCCCGCGCTGTTCCAGTATGGATACGATTGTAGTATTCAATCTTGATGGCAAAGATTTTCGCGAATGTGTGAGCTGCGACTTTAAGGAAGAGATGCGGCTAAATATTGCGACCAGCGAATTAGAAACCCGCGTTAATCACAGCGATGAGCAGCAAGACGATGTGCAAGTTATTAATATTTTGCCGTTGGATAAATAATGTTTGTTACGTCTGGCGTTAGTGGTGGATAACCCCAAGTTTTTTGTCACTAAAATCCAACACTATCGCCAAATCTTCGGTTAAGCAGGGCCAGCGCGTTAGCTCTTGTGACCAACCGCGAGATTTATGCAGCGCAATGTAATGTTTAAAACTTTCGCCCGCAAAGCTGTATTGATTTAACAGTAGCTCGGCTGAGAAGAGCACGGCTTGATCCAGCTCATTGGCATAGGGTTCGCCGATCAGTTCATGGGCAATGACATTGGCGCGGGTCATATCCATAGGCGCGAGTGGAATACCGCAGTAACCAATAAAGCGATCGTTAACTTCCTCTAACAAACGGTGTGCAAGATAGGCTTCATCGAGCAGCGCCTCCAATTGGCTATGGTGACCAATAATATCGGGAGGTGTTAAAAAATAATCGCTGGCTATATTCAGCAGCGGCAATATGCCATCAAAAATTCCCGCTTCTTGCGTAATCTCGCTAATGGCCTCAATAAACTCAGGCACCTGTGCAATATAGCGAACCACAAATTGCGCCAATAACTTTTCAGCCTCGGCCGGCGGCAATTTAATAGCCTCGTGTAAATATTGAGCACGCGCACCTAACAGACGCGTCAATTGCGGTGAAGCAAGCTCGTGTTGTTTGGCGTTTTCAATCAGTTGGCGAATTCGAGTCAATTTAGGTTTCATTGATTATGATGTTGTTGTTAAGGGTTTATCTGCGACACTGAAAATGTTTCTCATTTGTCTCAGATGGCTTAACGATAACCCATAGCTGCGCATTCGCAAGTTGGCATTAATACCGAGTTTTTATATTAAAGCGGGGAAAATGAATATTTGTGCGCCGAGCGCGTTGGTGGGGATAAATCTACATGGCCTGCTAATTTAGGTATTAGGCCTTCATCGAGTGCACAAAAGTTAGCGCTATACGTGAGTTTGCTGTGAATTAATCGCGCCAAGCCTATATAATTTGCGCTTTCTTATGTATCGCCGGGCATTTCCGGTTCGATGGAGTCCTGCATGTCAGATCGTATTGCAAAAGTTACCCGCAACACCCTTGAGACCAAAATCAGCGTCAGCCTCAATTTGGATGGCTCAGGTAAAGGCGTGTTCAATACCGGTGTGCCTTTTTTAGAGCACATGATGGATCAAATCGCCCGTCACGGCATGATTGATCTAGATGTAACTTGTGATGGCGATACCCACATAGACGATCACCACTCAGTAGAAGATATTGGCATCACCATCGGCCAAGCCATTGCCAAAGCCGTGGGCGATAAAAAAGGTATTCGCCGTTACGGCCACGCCTATGTTCCGCTGGATGAAGCATTATCGCGCGTAGTCATCGACTTCTCGGGCCGCCCCGGTTTAGTCATGCAAATTCCGTTTACGCAAAAGCGTGTCGGTCAATTTGATGTGGAGTTATTTTGGGAATTCTTCCAAGGCTTCGTCAACCACGCTGGCGTAACACTCCACGTAGATAACTTGCGTGGCCACAACGCCCATCACCAGATTGAAACCGTGTTTAAAGCCTTTGGCCGCGCCCTGCGTATGGCGCTGGAATTAGACCCACGTATGGAAGGCATAATGCCTTCTACCAAGGGAAGTCTCTAAGTAATGACCCCAGCTAAACAAACCGTTGCCGTGATTGACTACGGCATGGGCAACCTCCACTCGGTGAAGAGTGCCTTGGAACATGTTGCCCCTGAACAAACCGTTGTTGTGACTGCCGATCCTGCGGTAGTTGCTGCGGCAGATCGCGTGATATTCCCCGGCGTAGGCGCCATTCGTGATTGCATGGCGGAAATTAAACGTCTCG
>DAOORH010000335.1:0-4193 GCA_035389145.1 Cellvibrio sp. | reverse complement strand
CTTTGCGGGCATTGCGGCCAAGCTCGGCCATATAGTCTTTTACGTCCATCACATCCGCCATAACTTACAACTCGATTCTTAAAAGCAAAATAAGGCGGCGATTATACCCTGATTAGTCACCGCTTTTGGGGCTTTAAGGCGAGTATTTATGCTGGCAAATGCGTAAAAGTCCGCGTTAATTTCAGCGGCGATTCAGCTTCACCGCCTTATTCTGCACCCGAGCCTTGAGCTTATTGAAGCCAAGCGCAAGTTCCCTGCTAGAAACCAGTGAGAGGAAAGTCGCCATGAAAAATAGTCGTTTTGTAAATACAGTCCTTGCCATCACTATGGGTGTGTTTATGGCAAGCTGCGCTTCAGCAGATCACGGTCATAGACGTCATCATCAATATCATCACGCAACGACTTATCTAGGCTACGATTACAACTCTTATGGCGATTATGGCCGCGTACTGAATACACGCCCGATTTATCGTCAAGTGGCGGTGGAGGTACCACGCGAATCCTGTCACGTACAAACCGTGGCACGCGAGCGCCGCAGCGGCGATTCATTTGGCGGCACGGTAGTCGGCGGATTGGTTGGTGCAGCCATAGGCCATGAACTTGGCAATGGCCGCGGTTCAGCAACAGCGGTGGGTGGCTTGATAGGCGCATCTATCGGCAATGACGCCGGTAGCCGCCGTACCGTACGCTACCGCGATGAAGAAGTGTGCCGCACCCAGTATCGCACCGAATACGAACAGCGCATTGTTGGTTATGATGTAAGTTATAGCTACCAAGGCCGAGTTTATAAAACTCAGACTGATCGCCACCCAGGCGATAGAATTTCAGTTGCAGTTCGTTCACGCGATTATTAAATTGTGTGCAAGTAGATGTTGTACACATATTGCGACAAACGCTTTAAAAATCAGCTGATATCAATCGAACCGGACTGAATAAACTCGATAGACGTCAGCTGATTAGCAAGAGAAAAACAGTCATTGATTGGCAGCCATAAAAGAGACATTGAATTTTTTCGACTAGGAAGCGATAGTGTTCTGCCGCTCGCCCGCTGTGGTGTAGTTTTAAAGCCCGTTCAAGTGCAGACAATTGCACGGGAACGCCGATAACAACTAAGCCACAGACAACAATCAGGCTATAGGCAACTGAACTGAGAGATGCGAGGAATCGCCATGCATGCTTCCCAAAAATTATCGCTGAAATTACTGCTATCGCCCTTGGTGATGGCAGCGCTTTTAGTTGCGCCTTGCGCCTTCGCAAAAAAAGATTTATTTGCCACCGAGCCGGGCGCGAAAAATGTGCCTGCAGCGCAACAACTTCTGCCCGCCAGCAGCGCTGCGCGCGAAGAACCCAACACAGACACCAAGATACAAAGCGAAACAGCTAAGCCTATTGACACAGGCGTAAGCTCTACGCAAGCCACTGGCACAGACGCAAAAAAAGAAACTCAAAAAGAAATTTCAACTAGCCTTGACTCATCGCTACAGAGAGAGCCTTCAGCGCAAAAAGAGCTCTCAGCAAAAAAAGAATCTTCATCTCAAAAAGAAGCCTCAACATCTAAAGAGCCTGCCGCAAAAGAACCTTCCGCAATAGAGGTTCAATTGGCGCGCTTAAAACGCAATCTAACCAAAACCAAAAATGATTTATTTGGCGATAAAGAATCATCAGAGAAAAAGGCGGCGGCAGCACCGGTTATAGAACCTCAACTGGCCGACAGCACAGCGATAGAGGAAGAAACTAAAACTGAGGTGGCGACTATATCTGCTACCGAAGCAGCGCAACGTGCACAAACCTTTGCCGAAGGCCAAGTGATCAATGTGCGCAAGTACCATGAAGACGATAAACCGCGCTACGCCGTAAAGCTTTTGCAAAAAAATGGCCGCATGAAAACCATTAATTTAGATGCGGTTAACGGCACGCTCATTGAAGAAACCTCACAATAATTTGCAGCAACCAACAAGGAAACTGATCCATGCGTTTATTAATTGTTGAAGATGAAAAAAGCCTGCGCGAGCAAATTGAACAGATTGTCATCAGCGAAAAATATGCCTGCGATACCGCCGCCGATGGCCGCGAAGGCTTATTTTTAGGCAGCGAATACGACTATGATCTTGCCATTGTTGATTTAGGCTTACCGCTGTTAGACGGCACGCAATTAATCAAACAATTGCGAGCTAAAGACCGCAACTTCCCCGTTTTAATTTTAACCGCGCGCGGTAATTGGCAAGATAAAGTGGAAGGTTTGGAAGCAGGTGCAGATGATTACTTAACCAAACCTTTTCACCCAGAAGAGTTGCGCGCGCGCCTGCACGCGCTCTTGCGTCGCGCCAGCGGTCACGCTGCGCCGGTATTGCGCTACGGCCCTATTGCCATAGACACCAGTGCGCGCCGTGTACACCGCGATGAAGCGGAGGTGGAACTCACCAGCTTTGAATACAACACGCTGACCTATTTAGCGATGCATGCAGGGAAAAATATTTCTAAAACCGAGCTAACCGAACATTTGTACGCGCAAGATTATGATCGCGACAGCAATGTGATTGAAGTGTTTGTGGGCCGCTTACGCAAAAAATTAGACCCCGATGGTAGCTTGAATTTAATTAGCACTCAACGCGGTTTAGGTTATCGCTTTAACGTTTTTAAAGAATAAACGTGCCAGCTTCAATACTTAGCAAAAAATTAACGTCCATTCGAGCACGCTTGTTTTTTGCGTCTGCATTGTTGTTGCCGGTATTTTTGGGTGTGACCGGTTTTTTTCTGGATCGCGCCTTTCAAGAAAGTCTGCTCACCGCCGAAAAAGCACGCCTGCAGCGCAATATTTATTTACTTTATAGCGCCGCCGATTTACCCACCAAGCCGCTGAAAAAAAATGAAAAGCCGCGGCTAATTATGCCCAAAGAATTAAAAGACAGGGATTTCGAACGTATCAACTCTGGGCTGTACGCCTACTTGTTTAACGACAAAAAAGAATTGACTTGGCAATCCAATTCCACCTCACTACAAACGCCACCCACCTACGATCAAATCTCACCCAAACTCAACGCTAGTGAATCCGCCGAGATTATTTTCGAACTGGATAACGAAAATTATTTCCTCGCCTATTCCGATATTTTTTGGGAAGTGGCTAAAAATCGCGAGGTACCTTTTCGTTTTGTAGCCGTGCATGACAGCGAAGATTTTATCGCCGAAAAAAATGCCTATCGCAATCAACTCTGGCAGTGGCTGGGCGCGGTAGGTGTTTTATTGTTGATCGCGCAAACCGCGATTTTGCGGTGGGGCTTACAACCCTTGAAAAAGCTGGCTAAGGCGCTCAACGCCATGCAAAGTGGCGACACCAGCGATATTGAGGGCGACCACCCCGATGAGCTACAAGATATTGTAGATAACCTCAACCAAGTATTAGCGCGCGAACAAGCGCTACGGCAGCGCTATCGCAATAGCTTAAGCGACCTTGCGCACAGCTTGAAAACACCGTTGGCAGTGATGCAGGCCAAACTCAGCCAAGCTTCTGCCGATGCTGAGTTACAGCAGCTCGCCGCCGAACAAGTGGCGCGTATGAATCAAGTGGTTAGCTATCAATTGCAGCGCGCCGTCTCCAGCCAACAGCAAGGCAGCCACCAGCGCACAGAACTTGAACCCATAGTGCTGCGCCTAGTGAATGCACTGCAAAAGGTATACGCGAACAAAGCGATGAAAGTACAAACTTCTTTGGCTGCGCATTCTGTATTTGCGGGTGACGAACAGGATTTGATGGAAGTGATCGGAAACATCACTGAAAACGCCTTTAAATACGGTAAATCTCACGTCTCAATCCGCAGTGAAATCAAAGACAAACACCTGCTTATCTCCATTTCCGACGACGGGCCCGGCATCCCCGCCGAACAACAAAACCACATTCTCGAGCGCGGCCATCGGTTGGATACCAATATCCCCGGCCAAGGTATAGGCCTTGCAGTTGCTGCTGATATTATCCATAGCTATGCCGGCCAGCTTAAAGTGAGCAAATCAGTCTTGGGGGGTGCAGAATTTCAGTTGTTGCTGCCCGCTATCGGCTAAATTTCACGCAATATCTCCGCCCTCGCCTCGGCGAATATCCTAGACACGCTTCTCTATATCCGCTGCTTTGTGCGACATATCGCACACTCACTACCTCACCTGCCTCACACGATTCATAGGCATTGCCGACTATAGTTCGC
>DAOORH010000334.1:0-4210 GCA_035389145.1 Cellvibrio sp. | reverse complement strand
GTATAGGTGCGAAATAGCCAAATAAACGCTAACCCCCAACAGAAAATAATAAGGCCACCGCTAATATAGATGTATGTGTAGTCTCTTCCCTGCAGCTTTATATCGGTGAGTTTTACATTGGCGCGAGTGTTTCGAGGGCTGTTCAGCGAACTGGTCCAAGCAAATCCCATTACTTTATCCTGTTGGTATCCTTTATCCCCCAATTCATAGCGGTACTTTCCCAACCACCAATCTGGGGTAAATATCTCATCCAATGAAATAGTGACCGTATTCCACAGGTCAGTGCAGATAAATGCTTTCGAAGATACTCGACGCGTATAGAAGTCGTTTAAATCAGTCACTTTGTTGTCAAAGCTAAACAAGGTGAAGACTAAGACATTTTTAGGATCACAAATGATCTTGAATGAAATGCTGCTGTATTTTGTGAGATCCACGAGTTTATAAGGCTGAATAGGATCTTTAAAATTCAGCGAATAGTGTGTGTAGGGAAAGGGTGTTTCCGAATCAAGAGTAAAATTGTATTCAACGGTGCCAACCTCTTCCTTTAAGTTCAGTTGGGTGGCGCCGACGGGTGCCGATGGCTCTGTTGAAGATGCCCACAGAAAAGATGGATCCCGCCCCGGAAACAACGACACATCCAATCGAGATTTTACTATCCCAGCATAAACAATTAGCGCAGTGAGCAGCGACAGCGCTAAGAGCAATAGAGATGCATTGCGATAAAACTTAAGCATCGGCGGAGAAACCTATCGACAAGCAAGCGTTTTGCACGTTATCGAGTTGAAGTTGATGGATTTATTGGTCTTAGTGAGGCCTCGTAAAGAGGTCTATTCAGCTTCTGGGGTGTGGGTTTACAGCACTAAGTGGCAAAAAGTGTTTGTACTATAATATGCAAATGTCGAATTTTGCAATCATTAAAGAGTGTGACGGGCGCTCTAAAATTGCCAGGACTGAGTGTTTCTCAAGTGTAAAACATCTCTTTGTATAAAGATTTACAAGTACTCCGCTCGTTGAAGTGCCGACTGAATTTGCAGTTGGCACTGTCTTTAAAACGCCAACTTACTGCCCGCATAGAGCATCATTATGGCGAGCGCTGGGCGCAAATATTTTTCAGCGGCGCGGTGGGCTAGATGGCTGCCAATATAGATTCCTGGTAGCGAACCCAGTAATAAATTAACTAATAACCCCCAATCTACATTCCCAAAACTCGCGTGACCAATACCCGCAACCAGAGTGAGGGGAACTGCGTGGGCGATTTCTGTTCCCACCAAGCGCACGACCGGTAACATTGGATAAAGTAAAAATAATGCGACAGTACCAAGTGCGCCGGCGCCAATAGATGTGAGCGTCACAATCACACCCATGATCAAGCCGATTATCACAGTGGCAATATCTTGTTGCTTGGGGTTCATACGCGTAAGCCAGACATCATTGCGATGGCTGTAATCCATAATCTGCTGTTTAAATAGAATCGCTAAGGCGGTAAATAGCATCGCCCAGCCGAGCGAGGTTTTGATCACCTTATTAACGGTGGCAGTGTCTAAACCACTGGAATGTAAGAGCCATAACGTCAGTAGGGCAGCTGGCACGCTGCCGGATGCCAATATCAGTGTAATGCGCCAATCCACATTGCGTTTTTTATGATGAACGTGAATGCCGCCCGCTTTGGTGATGGCGGCATACAATAAATCTGTTCCTACCGATGTGGCGGGCGAAACTCCAAAATGAATCAATATTGGCGTCATAAGCGAGCCGCCGCCCACGCCTGTAAGGCCGACTACGAAGCCTACAAATAGACCTGCAATTACAAAGTAGTACTGAAATTCCATCGAATAGCGCCTTAGGGTTGTGTTTAGGTCATTTGCTGTTGGTGTTTCAGCAGGGCGCGCAGGGTACCAGTCAAAAGCGAAGTTTAAAAATGCCAAAAGGTTTGGAGGTTATGCCTTTTGGGTATATTGATCTGCGGTTGTTTATAAAAACTCGATTAATGTGTTGATTTTGACGCCGCGCTGGTGTTTCATCGCGCGTTAAATGGGCTAGTATTAACGCAGGAAAGGTAGCTTTGGCTTATGGAGCACAATACTTTGCTTCTGCTACATTTGTAGGCTGTATTTGAGTAGAGACGCTTGATGAAAACAGACACTTACGCCTCTTTGGGCAAGTATATGGACTTATTGCTTGATGCTATTTGCGTGGTGGATAGAGATGGGTATTTTCAATATGTAAGTGCAAGCTGCGAGCGTATTTTTGGCTATACCTCCGATGAAATGATTGGCCAGCAAATGATTGATTTTGTGTTTGCTGATGACCGCCACAAAACCTTGCAAGCTGCCAGCGAAATTATTGCTGGCGAACCCCGCCCCAGTTTTGAAAATCGCTATGTGCGTAAAGATGGTGAGATAGTCCATATCTTGTGGTCTGCACGTTGGTCTGAGGCCGATCAGTGCAGAGTGGCAATTGCTCGTGATATTACCAGCCGGAAACACACTGAAGCCTTACAGTCTGCTATTTACTCTATCTCAGAGGCAGCTCATGATTCGGATGATCTTTATAGCTTATTTGAAGAAATTCATTACATCATTGGTGGCTTGTTGCCCGCGAGTAATCTTTCGATTGCACTTTACGATAAAGAGACCAATGAGATCAGCTTTCCTTATCTAATTGATGAATTTGCGACTGAGCCAGAGTCGCGCCAGCTCACACCCAATATGCCGTGTTATCAGGTTATCCACACGGGCCAAACCTTATTACTTAACCCTGAACTTTCGCAGGTAATACGGGGCGGGCAGGCACGTAGCTGGTTGGGGGTTCCACTTAAGTCACACAATAGCATCATGGGTGTACTATCCGTTCAGAGCTATAACTGCCGTTCAATTTACAGTGAAAAAGATAAAGAACTGTTGCAGTTTGTATCCACCCAAGTCGCTACGGCGATTGAGCGAAAACAAATGACGGCGCGGTTGCAGTTTATGGCGCTGTACGATCAACTGACTGCTCTGCCGAATCGTGGTTTGTTTGGTGATAGGGTGAAATCTGCCTTAGCGAGAGCTCGGCGTAACCTCAAGCAGCTAACTATTTTCTATTTAGATTTAGATAAATTTAAAGCGGTGAATGATGTATTTGGTCACGCCACAGGCGATCTTCTATTGGCGCAAGTGGCGCGGCGCCTTGAGCTGTGTGTGCGCGAGTGCGATACGGTGGCACGTTTTGGCGGTGATGAATTTGTTGTATTACTAGAGAATATTGATTTCCCCGAGCAGAGCCAATTAATGGCCGATAATATTCAAAACGCCCTCAGTCAGCCTTTTGAGTTGGATGGCAATCAAGTTCAGATTTTGCCGAGTATAGGTATTGCGCATTTCCCCTTGCACGGCAGCGATGAAATGCAATTGTTGCGCTATGCGGATGAAGCTATGTATATAAACAAAAAGAGTAAGTTGTTGAGTTGAGTCTGAATAACATTAATTGAAACAAGCGTAAGATAAGTTTTCACCTAAGCTAAAAAAACGCCGCGCAAGTTACCTTGCGCGGCGTTTTTTATTTTTGGGATAGTTTGCTTTTGGCTTTGTTTACTGAAGGCTAAGCGATCCAGCCGTTAAGTCTTTTGTAGTTGCATTGATTTTAATGTCTTGCATTTTATCGCCAATTTCAACCAATGCGCTCGCAATACCGTCAATTGCATTGATTTCTACTGGGCTGATCAATTTTGCTGAGCCGCTGATGGTGAAGTTGACGGGTACGCCATTATCGTGAGTGATGTTGCCTGCAGTATCTAACAATTGAGCGCGCACAAACACCAAATCTTTTGCACCTGCTTGCGGTGCTTTGCCACTGGCATCAACACTCAGTTTAATTTGAGTTGTTTTGCCTGCGGTAACTACTTTGTGTTCGCTTACGGTTTTGTCGGCAATGTAGGCTACGGCTTTTAATTCGCCCGCTTTAAATTCTTTCACTGTAAAGGTGAACGGTGGGTGTTTTAAGTGAGTGGTATTTTTATTGGCATCGGGTTTTTGCTTGCCCAGTGACTCGCCATTTAAAAACAGTTCCACTTGCTCTGCGTTACTGAATACGCGCACGTTTAATGCAGATTTGTCACTCCATTCACTGGCGATATAGACCATGGGGCCGCTGGCAAATTTATCGGATTTCTCACTGGCATCGCGTTGGCTTTGATAGAAGTAGTAAGAATATTTTGGTAAACGTTCGATGC
>DAOORH010000333.1:0-4229 GCA_035389145.1 Cellvibrio sp. | reverse complement strand
CCGCATCCGCCTGATCACTACGGTTTTGATTTTGCGACACGGGTGTACGAGCAAAAGCTTTGATAAAAGCGAAGATAATAATGGGGATAAAATAAATTAGGCCAAGTACAATCGGCCCCCACACTGCACCGAGGCACGCGCTCAGCCAGTGGTAAATACCAATGCTGATCCACACAAAACCAATAACGGTTGCGGATAATAAAAGTACAAGGCTCACAATGTTTGCACGCAGTTCCTGCAGGTGATCATTGAAATTAAACATACATTATTTCCTGATAAGTTAAACGCGCAGCTAGCTTGTGTTTAAGTTTACGCCACCTTGCCAAAGGCACTGTTGATATAGCGCAACCCAAGCCGGTAGTGAGAATAAACCCAGTTTTACCAAAGCATCAATCTTAGCAACCAACCGTTAATACAACTAACTATAACTTACTTATAACAAGAGAAACCTATGAATCATCCTGAACAAATTCGGCAAATGCCAGAGTACGTGGAGCTCACCCGAGCGCGTAAAAGAATCGTATGGCCGCTCTCGGTCGCGATTATTACCGTCTACTTTGCGCTTATTCTCATTATCGCGTTTTGGCCAGCATCTTTAGGCGCGCCTATAGGTGAAGGCGTGACCTCCGTAGGTATCGCATTAGGGCTTGGCGTTATTATTTTTTGTATGGTGATCACCGGCATTTATGTCACCTACGCAAACCGTGTGATTGAGCCGCTAACCCGCGCCATCGTACAAAAAGCAGGAGCGCTGAAATGAATATTAAAGGCCTTACTGCACTTTCATTGGTAACAGCCGTGTCACTTATCGGCTTAAGCGCTACCGCATTTGCGGATGCCTCAGCCAAAGCCCCCGTAAACGTCACCGCTATTGTGATGTTCCTCGCCTTCGTTTGCGTGACCCTCGGCATTACCTACTGGGCTGCACGCCGCACCAAAACCACGGCAGATTTTTACGCAGCCGGTGGCGGTATTGGCGGTTTCCAAAACGGTTTAGCCATTGCAGGCGACTATATGTCTGCGGCCTCCTTTTTGGGGATTGCTGGCTTGGTGTATATGTCTGGCTTCGATGGATTAATTTACGCGATTGGTTTTTTAGTCGGCTGGCCAATAGTGCTTTTATTGATTGCCGAACCATTGCGCAATTTGGGTAAATATACCTTTGCCGATGTTGCCTCTTTCCGTTTGCAACAAAAACCGATTCGCATTTTAGCCGCGAGCGGCTCACTCGTTACCGTAATTTTCTATTTGATTGCGCAGTTGGTTGGCGCCGGTAAATTGATTGAAGTTTTGTTTGGCCTACCGTACGAAACCGCGGTGATTATCGTAGGTGTATTGATGACGCTTTACGTGACCTTCGGCGGCATGCTCGCTACTACCTGGGTGCAATTGATTAAGGCCATTTTGCTGCTTTCTGGCGCAAGCTTAATGGCACTTTTGGTGATGGCACATTTCGGTTTTAGTTTTGAAAATATGTTTGCTGAGGCCGTAAAAGTTCACACCAAAGGCATCGCTATTATGGCGCCCGGCACCTTGGTGTCAGACCCCATTTCTGCGATTTCACTCGGTATGGCACTGATGTTCGGCACCGCTGGCTTGCCGCACATTTTAATGCGCTTCTTCACCGTGAAAGATGCCGTACAAGCACGCCGCTCGGTTTTTTATGCCACAGGCTTTATCGGCTACTTCTACATCCTTACTTTTATTATCGGCTTCGGTGCCATAGTACTGTTGTTAAATAATCCTGCTTATTTTGCCGATGGCAAACTCGTAGGCGGCACCAACATGGCGGCGATTCACTTGTCGCAAGCACTCGGTGGCGATTTGTTATTAGGCTTTATTTCGGCAGTTGCCTTCGCGACTATTTTAGCCGTGGTATCGGGTTTGACGCTTGCAGGTTCCAGCGCAATTTCTCACGATCTTTACGCAACGCTGGTATTAAAAGGTGAACGCAATGAGAAAAAAGAAATTCGCGCATCGCGCATTGCCACTGTTTGTTTGGGTGTAATTGCAGTATTGCTCGGCATAGTGTTTGAAAACCAAAACGTTGCCTTTATGGTGGGCTTGGCATTCTGCGTAGCCGCCAGCGCCAACTTCCCCATCTTGTTGCTTTCCATGTACTGGCGCAAACTCACCACGCGCGGTGCTGTGATCGGCGGCTCAATTGGTTTGCTAACCGCATTGGTTTTGGTAATTATCGGCCCAACCGTTTGGGTAGATGCCTTCCATTTTGAACAAGCCATATTCCCTTATAAATACCCGGCTATTTTCTCTATTAGCGCTGCATTTATTGGTATTTGGTTGTTCTCAGTTTTAGATAAATCCAAAACCGCAAAAGCCGAAGAAGCCGCGTTTGATGCACAATTTGTGCGTTCACAAACGGGGATTGGAATCAGTGAAGCGGCTGAGCATTAAGCGAAGCAGCTAATTAATTGATAGAAAAAGAAAACGGCAGCCTAGGCTGCCGTTTTTTATGGGTATCTGCTAAATCAATTAGTGCTCTGCTTTAACCGATTTAACCGCGCGTTGCATTAATAAATCGGTGTAGGCAATACCAATTGCAGAAGCGATAAACGACATGTGGATAATGGTCTGCCACATAATGCCCGCTTCGGTAATAGTAACTTTAGTGCCTGGCTCTACTGGCAAGCCGAGCGCACCCGCTGAGATAAACGTTTTAAGCAAGTGTATTGACGATATACCGATAATTGCCATGGCCAGTTTTACTTTCAACACGGTCGCATTCACATGACCTAACCACTCGGGTTGATCAGGGTGACCATGTAAATTCAAGCGCGATACGAATGTTTCGTAACCACCCACAATTACCATCACTAACAGGTTTGAAATCATCACCACATCAATCAAACCCAATACAACCAGCATTATTTTTTCTTCGTTTAAGTTTGGAGCATCAACGATTAAGTGAAACAACTCCGTCATAAACAAAAAGACATAAACACACTGCGCCACAATCAAGCCTAAATACAAGGGCAACTGCAACCAACGCGAACCAAATATTAAGGTTGGGAAAAAACCAATTTTGTACGGGGGATTTTTTTCTTCCATTGTATTACTACCTATAAAGTTTAAAAAATTTGAGGCGGAGTATACGCATACCCACCTAAGATAAAAATCTGGAACTCATTAAAACTCAGGTTCGCAAACGCCCTTTACTCTATCGCCGGTTACGGGGTGCTCAAGCGCCAATTCCGTGGCATGTAACAACAACCGTGGCGATTTACTCAGCGCAACCTCATCCGCGTAAAATTCACATCCTAAAATTGGGTGACCAATCGCCAGCATATGCAAACGCAGCTGATGTGAACGGCCGGTAATGGGGTGCAAAAGTACGCGCGAAGTCTGCGCAATCTCATCGCGCGATACTACGGTAAATTCTGTGACAGATTGCCGACCGGTCGTAGCGCAAATTTTGTACTTGGGGCGATTTTCCATATCCGGCGCAATAGGCAGGTCAATCACACCGCTATCGTCTTTCACCAAGCCATTCACAATCGCGGTATAGGTTTTGTGAGTGGTGCGCGCCTGAAATTGCTTGCTGATATGGGAAAGCGCGGCTTTATTAAGCGGGATCACCATAATGCCCGAAGTATCAAAATCCAAGCGATGGACTATGGCGGCATTGGGGAAATCTACCAACAATCGTGCAATCACTGAGTCACGATTCTGTGGATGGCGGCCAGGTACACTTAATAATCGTGTGGGTTTATTGATTAGCAAGAAGGAAGGATCGCGCTGAAGAATCTCTACCTCCTCCATACATTTGGGTAGTACCGCTAAATCATCAAATACATCTGACATAAACCCGAACCTAAATAACACTTAAAAAGTGCGGCAATGATAGCAGCCAACCGCCAGAATCTATAACCAAATGGCCAGTATTTAGACCAAAAGAGTCCTTGCCTCATCTCGCGATTGGGGGACAATTGGTGTATTCTGCGCGCCTCATTTTATGCAAGAGATGGTACTAAGCTCCCATGTATATTTACGACGAGTACGACAACAGCATTCTGCGCCAACGTGTGGCTCAGTTTCGCGATCAAACCGAGCGCTTTTTAGCAGGCGACTTACCGCCTGAGCAGTTCTTGCCTTTGCGTCTGCAAAACGGTCTTTATGTGCAACGTTTAGCGCCCATGCTGCGCATTAACGTGCCCTACGGTATGGTTAATTCCGCTCAGATTCGCAAGCTTGCACATATTGCCCGTCAT
>DAOORH010000332.1:0-4230 GCA_035389145.1 Cellvibrio sp. | reverse complement strand
TCACCACCGGACAAACACACATCAAGCGCATGCTTAATAATATCCAATTCGGTTTTAAGCGCTTCCACCACTGAACGCATAGCTTCAGGGTCTGGTGTAGACAGCATATTAGATGAGTCATCACCCGTTTCTTTGCCTTCGATGAGAGCTTCATCTAAATGATAGGTTTCGTAAATGCGTTGCAAATGTGAGTTGGGGGTAAACCCAGGCGCATGTTTACCGGCGCGCGCAACGTAATACAATAAATTTTTAATTAACTCATCGTTGGTGTACGAGTTGAGCGCTTTGGTGCCGTGCACGGCGAGAATTTTTATTTCTTTATCGAGCTGACGCAGCAAATTTTTAATCGCCACGCTCATTTCAATAGCATCAATTTCTAAGGCTTCTGCCAATGCCAAACAAATATCCCACAACGCATGCCGCGCAGTACCATGAGTGAGTTTATGCAAACGAGTAAACGCTTTTTGCAAGTAGGCAAGATTTTCATCTGTATTTACATTGCGAATATAACCAGCAGCAGCGTATTGATACATTTGACGCAACTTGAGCGCCATGGCTTGAAATTGAACATTGTCTTGCGCTGCAGGTGAACGCGCGCCAGTGACTTTTTTTGCAGGTGCTAAATTGGGTACAAATAATTTAGTGTCGGTCAGTAAGCTTTCACCGCGCACAGCACGTAAATCATTCAACAGCGGTAGAACAATCAGCGGATTATCTTTGCGTGTCGCTTTAACTTGATCGAGATAGACAGGGAATTGCAGAATCGCGCGCATGAGCACTTCTTGGGCTTCAGCGGTATTGGAAACCGAGCCTTGAATCATGGCTTGCGTGAGTTTTTCCATTTCTTCGGCGAGCATGGCTGCGCCAAAAAACTCCACCATTTGCAAGCTGCCGTGCACTTGGTGAATATGCGTTAAACAAAAACGAATGCGTACCGCATCTTTTGGATTTTCAACATAGGCTTCAAGAGCTTGGCGCGCTTCTTTTAAGGTTTCGCCAATTTCATGAATTAGCCAATCCAGCGCGGCAAAATTACGATTATCTGCCATGTGGTGCTTTCCTCTTTGTTATTCTCGCACAGCGCTTTTAGCGGCGGTGTTTGCGTATGTTATTCGTGTACGTAGACTTGTACTTCATCGACAGCGATACGTTGCATTTTGGGATGTTCCCACTCGGTTACTTCACCCAAGCCTGTGACTAAAATGCCGCCCGGTTTTAGGTGTTCAGTAAGCGCGTTTAAAATGTCACGACGCAGCCAGCGACGGAAATACACCAATAAGTTTTGACAAAAGATCACATCGACTTTTACACCGGGCAAATTATTGTGGTTAATCATATTGGCCTGTGTAAAACAAACTCGCTCACGCAAACGGCTCACAATTTCATAATTGCCATCAGTCGTTTGCTTGGTATAACGTTTAAATTCTTCGGCTTTCACACTTTCAATTTTACGCTTGGCGTAGCGGCCTTTGCGCGCCGTGGCCAAGGCCGAAACACTCAAATCAAACGCGGTAATTCCGTAATAGGGATTAAGCGCCGCCAATTCAAAACAGTCATTAATGACCATGGATAATGAATAAGCTTCTTCGCCCGTAGCGCAGCCGACACTCCATACATCAAAACTTTGTGCGAGTGATTGATTATTGATTTTGTGCTGTAAATAGCGGCGCACATATTCCAACGACGGGCGATGACGAAAGAAGCTGGTTTCTTTAACGGCGATACGATCAATGATAACCGTCCACTCCAGCATGCCAGATGCGCCGTTAGTAACTTGTTGGTAGTAACGATCGTAGTCGTCATAACCCAGCTCGCGCATGCGCGAGGAGATTTGCGACTCCAAGAGTGCTTTGTGTTGCGGAACTAATTGCATACCCGTGCGCTCCTCAAGCAATTTGCACCACTGCGCAAATTGCGGAAGAGTCATCGTCGGTAATGTGCGTAGTGACCAACCCATAACAAATACCTAATCAGCGCCTACACAATCTCTAAACCACAGCCGAATGGCACGCGCTAATGTGTGATTAAGCTTTTGCTTGGTGTGGATAGATGTCGTCATCCAGCAAACTGGCGTCTAACTCCAAATCCACATCGGACGATAAATCGTAGCTGGTAGAAGATGCGCCATGCGGTGCCAAAGCGTGGCTTTGACTTTCGCTCATAACATCTTCTTCCGGCAGTTTGAAACCCGCTACCGATTCACGCAAATCGAGCGCCATTTCTGCGAGGTTACCAATCGACTGGGCGGTAGCAGAAGTACCGGCCGAGGTTTGAGTGGTAATCTCTTGAATAACGTTCATCGTGTTGGAAATGTGACCCGCTGATGAGGCTTGTTGACGCGCAGCGTTCGAAATGTTTTGGATCAATTCCGCCAAGCTGCTTGATACGTTTTCAATTTCTTCCAGTGCCACACCCGCATCCTGTGCGAGGCGTGCACCGCGTACCACTTCAGAGGTGGTTTGTTCCATCGAAATTACCGCTTCGTTGGTATCGTTCTGAATGGTTTTTACCAGCGCTTCAATCTGCTTGGTTGCTGCTGCGGAACGTTCCGCAAGGCGTTGAACTTCGTCCGCTACCACCGCGAACCCGCGGCCTGCGTCACCGGCCATCGATGCCTGAATTGCCGCGTTAAGTGCGAGGATGTTGGTCTGGTCCGCAATGTCGTTAATCAAGCTTACGATATCACCAATCTCTTGTGACGATTCACCGAGGCGCTTAATACGCTTAGAAGTATCTTGAATCTGTTCACGAATGGTATCCATCCCGTGAATGGTGTTCTGTACCACTTTAGCGCCGTTACCAGCGATAGATACCGCGCGCTCCGCTACCGCTGCCGATTCGGCAGCGTTCGCAGATACTTGGTCAATCGTCACGGCCATTTCATTTACCGCCGCCGATGCACCGGCAATTTCTTGCGCTTGGTGTTCAGAAGCTTCGGCAAGGTGAAGTGCAGTTTGCTGGGTTTCCTGCGCAGCAGCAGATACGTTTACCGCCGTTTCGTTAATTCGCGCTACCAGAATACGCAGCTGGTCGATGGTGAAGTTAATAGAGTCAGCAATCGCACCAGTGAAGTCCTCGGTTACTGTTGCCGTAGTAGTCAAGTCACCGTCCGCGAGGTCAGCCAGTTCGTCGAGAAGACGCAAAATCGCAGTTTGGTTACGCTCATTGGTTTCAGCTGTGTTAACCAAGCGTTGACGCGTAGCGGTGTAAGTGTTGAAACCCAAGTAGAACAAACAGAGAAAGAACACGACAGCCAAACCAATCGACATTTTACTGTTGATAAAACGTGAATTAGACAGACCATTAATATTGTCCGTGATATCCACTAGGGATTGCAGCAACTGGGGAGATTCGTTCAAGAGCGAGTCACTTGCTTGACGTGCGCGGAACAGAGTTGATGAGCCTTCAAACATCTCTTGTACCGACTTGTTCACGCCCTCATAAAGTTTGGTAATTTTATCCAAGCTGACCCGCGCATTTGCATCATTTACGCGCGAGATGTGCATCATTGAGTCACCCTCTTTCATACCGCGCAACATACGACCATAAACGTTGGCGTCAGTATTAAACTGGTCAGCGGCCGTTGCCGCATCCGCGTCGCCGCGAAGCATCTTATCCACGTTACGACCGATACGCTCGGCAATCCAAGATTGCAATTGCGCATCCGATACCTGATCCGCAGGGGCTTTGGTATCCAGCAGAATTTCTACGATATTACGGTGCTCACTTTGCAAGCTGGGCAGGTTGGCGTTCAGAGTTTTACCTACGCCATTGAGCGTTACGATCAAGTCTTTGTTTTTAACAATGTCTTGTGCGTTGTTTTTGGCGCGACCCCAGATGGCGGCATAGGCGTCAAATTGCGCTTTCAGTTGATTTGCCGTACGCGGGTCGCCCGAGCGCAACTCGTTCCATGATGCCTCCATTCTGGAGGTCACGTTCGCCAATTCACCAAAGGCTTTTTCACTGCCCGAAGTAGCATCGCGCGACAGAGACGTGAGTCGGTAAGCTTGCGCACGCAATTCCGCAACCTGTTGCAGGCTTTGCTGGTCTTTACCACCATCGCTCCAAACTATATAGCCCGTCGCGAAAAAGGCGATAAGCGACAAAGCCCCTATGACCACCGCATAAAACACATTGGGGCTTGTTTTATAGGCTCCAACAAGACTTTTTGAATCTGCTTTCATCTAAGTACTCCTAACCGACTCTACGTTTTAATTTTTATCCAAGGGG
>DAOORH010000331.1:0-4239 GCA_035389145.1 Cellvibrio sp. | reverse complement strand
TCCAAAAACGTTGATTGGCCATATTGACAGAAAATTCTTGCGTATCTTCGGGTATTTTTAACTCTGGAATTGTTAGCAAAAATTCGCTGCTAATGGCATCCAGCGTAAAGCAGCGCGTCGGGCCTCCGGTATTAATCACTAACAAAGTCGATGCACCGTAGAGCACATAGCCTGCGCAAACTTGTTGCTTGCCGACTTGGCGAAATTGTAATTCGCTGTCGGCAGCAACATCTTTACGCGCTGGGTAAACGGTAAAAATCGTACCTATTTGGCCATTGATATCAATGTTGGATGAGCCATCGAGCGGATCAAAAGCAACCACATAATTGCCGGCTGGATTACCGGCTACAACATAGTCTTCTTCTTCCGATGCGATCGCTAAAACCTGTTGATTGTTCAATAGCGCGTCTTTCAGTATTTGGTTTGAAATTACATCGAGCTTTTTCTGGGTTTCACCTTGAATGTTTTCATCGTCAGTAGAGCCCAATACGCCTGCGAGCGCACCGCGATTAACGCACACCGCAATTTCCTTGCTTGCTGTAAGCAAGGTGTCAATCAGCGATAACAAATTTGCATTGACGCCATCGCCTTGCAAGCTTGGGATTAATTTTTCCATAACAGCTACCTGTAACGGTTAACGCAATTAAGATCGGTAAATGATTGGTGCAAGCGCTGCACCATGGCTTCTTCACTTTTACGCAGCCACACGCGCGGATCATAAAATTTCTTGTTGGGTTTATCGGTGCCTTCGGGGTTACCAATTTGGCCTTGCAAATAATCTTGATGCTTTTTGTAATAGTCCATCACGCCCTGCCAGCTGGCCCATTGGGTGTCGGTATCTATATTCATTTTAACCACGCCATACTGAATTGCTTCCGCAATTTCATCTGGTAAGGAGCCGGAGCCACCGTGAAAAACAAAATTCAAACTGTTGTGCCCTAAACCAAATTTTTCGCTCACATGCGTTTGCGAGTTTTTCAAAATGGTGGGTGTTAGTTTTACATTGCCGGGTTTGTAAACACCGTGCACATTGCCGAAGGATGCTGCAATGGTAAACTTATCGCTAATAGAACTCAGGGCTGCGTAGGCACGCGCCACATCTTCTGGTTGCGTGTAAAGTGCTGAAGAATCTATGCCGGTATTATCGACACCATCTTCTTCACCGCCCGTGCAACCCAATTCCATTTCAAGCGTAACGCCCATTTTGCTCATGCGCTCTAAATAGTGCGCACTGATTTCGATGTTTTCAGCTAAAGATTCTTCAGATAAATCGATCATGTGTGAGCTGAATAAAGGTTTGCCTGTTTGTGCAAAATGTTTTTCGCTGGCATCTAGGAGTGCATCAACCCAGGGTAATAATTTTTTAGCCGCATGATCGGTGTGCAAAATTACCGGAATACCATAAGCTTGTGCTACAGCGTGAACATATTGCGCAGAGGCAATCGCACCCACGATGGAATTATTATGGCCATCAGATTTTAGGCCTTTACCTACAAAAAAGGCTGAGCCGCTATATGAAAATTGCACAATAACCGGCGAGTTGATTGTTTGTGCTGCTTCAAGTGTGGCATTAATAGAGCTAGAGCCAGACACATTAACAGCGGGGTAGGCAAACCCGTGCTGTTTTGCAAATTGAAAAAGTGTTTGTACTTGGTCGCCCGTGGCAACACCCGGGGCAACTAAATTGGCTAAAGAATTCATGATGAGTATTACCTACAGTTGATATAAACATTTTCGTTTTTTTCACTGTATTGATGCTCATACCATTGCCTGTTCGGATACCAACTCACAAATTGTGAGAAAGTGCCCTGGGTCTAGACTGGCTCCGCCGACAAGCAGGCCGTCTATGTCTTTTTGTTTTAATAATTCTGTTGCGTTAGTTTTATTCACGCTGCCGCCGTACACAATGCGCACGTTGTTAGCAATTTCCACGTTGTAGAGCTTGGTTAACTCTTCGCGAATAAAGTGATGAATTTCTTGTACCATCTCCGGAGTGGCGGCAAGGCCAGTGCCAATTGCCCACACAGGTTCATAGGCAATACACATATCTTGGCCAGTTAAATCAACGGTGTTTAAACCTTCGCTCAATTGTGTGAGCAGTACCGATTTAGCCATATTCGCCGCGCGCTGTTCTTGGGTCTCACCAATACATAACACGGGCAGCAAGCCGTGATTTAATGCCGTTTGTACTTTCACTTGGCAGCCAATGTTGTTTTCTGCAAACATCGCACGTCTTTCCGAGTGGCCAATAATGCATAATTCAACACCTGCTTCTTTCAGCATTTGCGCCGATGTCTCACCCGTATAAGCCCCGGATTCATAACGGCTCACATTTTGGCTGCCAATTTTTAATTCGGAATACTGCAAAAATGTCAGCATATCGCGCATGTAAATATAAGGAGGGCACAGCACTATATCGATGGGGAAGTGCTTACCAATAAACGAAGCCACGGACGTGCAAATTAAATCCAGCCCGCCGTTCAATTTCCAGTTTGCTATCACAATCGGTTTACGCGCTTTCATCGTCAAGCCTCAATCATCTTCAATGGCTGCATAACGCAGCGGTAAAAATCTGTGAGCCTCAGTCAAGGTGAGCGCTCTAGGTAAATTCTAGGCAAAGAAATCCATTCCATTGCGCTTTAGGCAATGTAATTTAAGTCAACGCGCATTAACGTTATCTGGACCGATACAAGCTTTTAGCAAGAGTGGATTTAATCGCACTTTGCGGAGGCGAGGAGTTTCTCAATTCTGTTTCAATGGCTGTTGAATGGAACTTGCCGCAAAAGAATAATTGAGATTGTTGCCGAAGGTTGTTGTCTTTTTCTGTTTTAAAAAATAGTACACACAAGCCGCCAGCCTAGCAAGAACAAAAAAGCAATTATTTGCTAGAGATAACGGTTTTATGAGGAAAGTATTACAAAATAGCCCATGAAAACGGTACACGTATTTCTTCAATAATTCGGTAATCGGTTACATTCTGCTTCTGATTGCAGCGTAGAATGCCCTGAGTGAAAAAACTCGGTGGTGATTGGTGTTAGCTGGCAGGGGGGGGCAGTGGCTTTACCTTTCTACTCCTCTCTCAATGCCACCACTGGCTTTGCGCAAGCCACCAAGTAAGCTTGCCCACCGACGGTTAACCAAGCGATTGCAATGGCGAGGGCGCCTGCGAGCAAGCAATAAACTGGCCCCCAAAACCAAAGGTCAATGCGTAGGCTAAAGTTTTCTAGCCAATGGTTTATGACATAGAGTGCGATTGGCCAAGCGATAAGATTGGCGAGTGCAATAGGCTTCGTAAACTGCCATAAGAGCAAACCTACGATGTCCTTGATAGATGCTCCATGTACTTTGCGCAAGCCAATTTCTTTGGTGCGTTTTTCGGCAGCAAAAGAAGCGAGACCATATAATCCCAAACAGCTAATAAAAACGGCGAGTGCTGCAAAAGTGTAGGCAAATTTTGCAATCAGAATTTGGCTTTTGTACTGGTCCTCTACCATCGATTGAAGCCATATCTCTCCTCGCGGGATTGCGCCAATGAATTTTTTGCAAATATCTTTAGCCTGAGAAATGGCTGCGGCTCTATCAACATCTTCGGCAAGTCGTATGCCTAAGGTGCCTGCTTCAAAACTCCATCCTTCCGGTGAACGCATTAATATAAGCGGGCTAGAAGGTTTATTTAAATCGCCCAGTTGTAATCTTGATGTGACCCCAATGATGGTGGCAGGTGTATTTTCAGTCCCACTGATATTGATATTTAAGGTCATGCCTATGGCATCAATGGCAGACGCATAACCAAAAAACTTGACGGCTTGTTCATTGATGATGACGTTGGGCTTGTTGCCGTCATCGCTGGGGGGAACAAAACTCTTTCCTGCGATAAGTGAAATGTTTAAAAGCTTTATTTCATCTACATCGTTTATAAACGCTAAGGTAATAGGTACTGCGTCTGTAGATTTTTGCGTTGACGTATAGACTGGCTTAAATTCGCTTAGCGAGCCAGGCAGCATGGGCATTGTTTTGGATGTTGCTAAAACACCGGGGATATCTGTAATTTTCTGCTTAAGGCTGTTGAGTGTGCCTTTATCAAGGGTTAGTTTATCGTCGATGAGATAGACGATATTTTTCGTGTCATAGCCTGAATTTGCGTTTAGGGCGGAATACAACTGAGTGGCAATCACGCCAACTGATACCAGCATTGCTGCGGAAATTGAAAACTGAAATATCACTAGCAGGTTGCGAAAC
>DAOORH010000330.1:0-4247 GCA_035389145.1 Cellvibrio sp. | reverse complement strand
ACCACATGACCGGGCTTCATGCCTTCCAATTCAAGGAAGACTTTTTTGCGATCTTTGGAAATATTCACTGAGGCGATTTTAAGATCTTGCAGGTCTTTTTTATCGCCACCGTAGCTGGAGGTAGGCAAGTAATACCATTGCTGCACCTGATACTCCTCCGCCGTTATACCGCGCCCCAGTTCCAGCGGTTGGGTAAATTCCAGCTCCATACCATTGCTGCGCGCGCTCACTTTTAGCATTTCAAAGGCTTGCTTACCGTTGAAGGTCAACTTTTGCAGGCCGTACCACGCCTTACCGTTATGCGACCAGTTACCGGGGTTGCCAACGCCACCCACATACAAGGTTTTAGCATCCGGCGCCCAAGCGACGCGGTTAATGCCCGCCTCTAAACCTTGGGTGAAACGGAAGACGGCGCCTTGGTAATCGCCATTCACTTTTTCTGCATACACACGTTTTAAACCGCCGTGAGTTACCTCACCGTGCAGCATTTGGCCCGCGTAATCACCAAGGTTAATGTAGGTGGGTTGGCTGGGCGAATTACCAATTTCATCTTGCGGCAACCACACCACTGGCTGAGTGACAGGCACGCCTTCGGTGCCCGCAAAATTCACAGAGCGCGAGCCATAAAACGCGCCGGGCTTGAGGTGCAGAATTTTGCTGGCGGGGAGCCAATCGCCTTGGTTATCGGCGATAAAGAATTCGCCATCTACACCCTTGCCGATGCCATTAGGCGTGCGTAAACCGTGGGCAACAAATTCAACACTGCCATCGGCGCGGGAGATTTTAATCGCTTTGCCGCGATCTGGAATTTGCGGTTGAGTGCTGGCACCGCCTGGCTCAATCGCGGTCGCTAAGGTTGCATAGAAATAACCCTTGTCATAACCAAGGCCAAAGGCAAATTCGTGGAAGTTGGCCGATGCACGCCATTGATTGGAAATGGTGCGGTACTCGTCGATAGCGCCATCCTTATCCGTATCAACAAGTTGCGTTAGCTCATGTTTTTGCATCACAAACAGTTGATCATCCACCACTTTCAAGCCGAGGCATTCACCCAAGCCTGACGCGACAAGTTTCACTCCTATATCCTTAGGTGTACGATCTTGCACGCCTTCCAGCACATAAACCGAGCCTTTGCCATCCCACGCGCAGAGCGCTAAGCGACCATCGCTAAAGAAATCCATACCGCCGACCATGGGTTCAAACCAGTCGGGGCGCGCCTGAGCCACCGTGAAGGATGGATGCACAGCTTCCAGCGGAGTTTTATCGCCGGGAATGCTGCGCACCAATTCTTTGCGGGGAATATAGGGCACGGGCTCCGCGACTTGCTGTGGGTAATGGCGCAGGTTTGCCTCGGGGATAACCGCCAATGCCGTTGCACTAGGTGGCAGCCATTGCAGCGATATAGAACCACCCGCCAAACCTTGGAAGTATTCAATTTCGATCGCATTTAAGCCCTGCTGCAATTCCACTTTTACATCGTTAGGCGTTGCGCCTTGGAACTGCCAGCGATCTACCACGGCAGCGCCGTTGACCTTCATGCGGCCACCGTCATCGGTAATTAAACGCAGGCCATAAGTACCGGCTTTATCCACCTGTAAATAGCCGCTAAACAACATGCGTACATTGGTGGTGATTGCGCCCAAATCTTTGAGCTCATGAGCATGCACTACAGGGGCTACGCCCGACAAAACCGTTTGAGAAAATGTTTGGGTTACAAAATCTTCAATGTGAAATGCAGCAACAGCCAAACCCGGTTTTAATACTTTGGGCGCATCTTTACTGCCTTTGGATTTGGTGTCGATTTCAAATGCGCGGCTTGGGACGTCTAAGAAAAGTTTATCCGCTTCGGTTTTGTTCCCTTCCGTTTTACTGACAGCAGTTTCTGCGTTCAGCGATAAAATATACGACACCACTAAACGTGCATCGTCTGGCAATAAATCGGGGTGCGCGGTCATGGGCACATCGCCCCATACGCCGTTGCCGCCTTTAATAATTTTCTGCGCTAACTTATCAATAGTGGAATCGCTTTTGTCGTAACGGCTGGCGATATCTTTGTAAGCAGGGCCAACGGTTTTAACATCAGGATTGTGGCAAATCGTGCAATCGCTACCGGCCATAACTTGTTTAGCGCGAGCGTGATCGCCTTGTGGTTTTGTTTCTACTCTGGGTGCACTTGCGGCTATGTCATTAAAGCCAGGATGATAAAACACAGTCACATTCGTTGGCGCTTGGCTGTTCAACCAGAGCACGCCTTCCACGCTAAAGATTTTACCCTTGCCGTGCTCAACCGTGCTGCGTTTGCTTTCAATAAAGTTCGCATTGGTAGAAAAATCTTTTGTATTTTGCAAAGAGGTAAAGGCCGTTTGTAAACCGACTTTTACGCCCGCAGGCACGCCGCTCAATACGAAATCGCGCTGTAAACCCGCTTGTTTTTTGCGGGCGATATATTCCGGCGTTTCTTCTACATGAATGGCGGTTTTATTAGCGGTGATAATGTCGTATTGAAACACCACTTTATCTTTCACAAATTTGTAGCCGCCAAATTTCACGGTGGCGGGCGCGGATTTTCCATCCTGCTCAATCAACCACACGGGCGCTCTGAGTTTTTGTTCGTAGTAGGCATAGCCATTTGCTGTGGGTTGCGGGCCGTGTTTAGAGGTGTAGACCGCGCCATCAAAATTTACGCCGCCTTTCCAGGCTTTATACAGCCCGGCGTGGGCGGCATCGAAGGCGATAAATAAATCATCATGTAGCGCAACCGTGACTATGCGCGGCTGGCCATCTAACACGGAACGCAATACCCATGGGTCAAGCGGTCGTGCGCTATTAGTCGCTTTTGAAATAATTTGCGCGCCAGCAGACGTTGCGGGTGCAGCTGGGTTGTTGACGGCTTGCGATGAAAGTGCCAACGCACTTAAACCAACCGCTACACCGATGTTTAAACGAATCCTTGACCTCAATTTCATAATTGCCTCACATTGTTATTGTTTGGAACGGAGCTACTAAATACGCCGAATAGAATAGAGCAATAGAACGCGAAAGCGCATTTGATAAACATGACAAAATGCAGGACGACCCCACGGACGGGGAAGGTAGAATTTCATCGGGAATGAAATCGAGCATTTTACACAGCGTAGCCGCCCGAAAGGGTAAACAACACGGATGTGGTTTATGAATACGAATGCACCATTCTCACCTTAGCGTTTAAACACACCAGCCACTTTGCGTTTTTAGCAAGTGGCACCTCCCACTTTGCCCACAACGCCTAAAGTAGGTGGTTTGCACCTGCGCCCCTGCCGATACTCAAACTCACTCGCCGCACACCAATCGGTCTTAAAGGATGTTAGGAATGTGTTGAGCTAAGACCAAGGGTGTTGGTGCGCGCGGGTACAACTGCAACAAACACCCCCCCCTCAGGTGTTTGTTGCTCCACAACAATAATGATTTGGGTAACGAATAATGAATAAGATCCTTTCACACTGGGTGCGTCCTGCTGGGCGCTCATCTAAAAAACACCTTGCAACCCTAATGAGTGCCGCCTGCGGTTTGGCCTTAGCAGCCAGCGCAGATGCCGCCGTGCAACCCCTGTCAGTAAACGGCAACAAAATTCTGGCCGGCGGGCAACAAGCTAGCTTCGCGGGTAATAGCCTCTTCTGGAGCAATAACGGTTGGGGCGGCGAGAAGTATTACACCGCTGGCACCGTGGCTTGGCTGAAGTCAGATTGGAAATCTAACTTAGTTCGCGCTGCCATGGGGGTAGATGAAGGCGGCGGCTATTTACAAGACCCCGTTGGCAACAAGAACAAAGTGAAAGCCGTGGTAGACGCTGCTATCGCCAATGATATGTATGTGATTATTGACTGGCACACACACCACGCTGAGCAATTCACCAGCCAATCCATCGCCTTTTTTCAGGATATGGCACGTACCTACGGCAATTCAAACAATGTGATTTATGAAATTTATAACGAGCCGTTGGATAACGCATCTTGGAGCGGCACCATCAAGCCTTACGCGCAACAAGTCGTTAATGCTATTCGCGCCATCGACCCAGATAACTTGATTATTGTAGGCACTCGCACGTGGTCGCAACGCGTAGACGAAGCTGCCAACGACCCTATTGCGGGCAACAATATCGCTTATACCCTGCACTTCTATGCGGGTTCACACGGTCAAGGTGTACGCAATTACGCTCAGACAGCACTGGATAGAAATGTTGCCATTTTCGTGACCGAATGGGGTTCCGT
>DAOORH010000329.1:0-4255 GCA_035389145.1 Cellvibrio sp. | reverse complement strand
GGCTTGCGCGTGCAATTGCACTAGACCCACAACTATTATTTTTTGATGAACCCTCAGCAGGCCTAGACCCAATTAGTTCGTTACGCTTGGATCAATTGATTTTACAAGTCTGCCAAGCGTTGGATTCAACGGTTATTATTGTTTCTCATGAATTACCCAGCATTTTATCCATTGGTACCAATTCAGTATTTTTGGATGCGCAAAGCAAAACCATGTTGGACGCTGGCGACCCTAAATTATTATTGCGCAACAGCAAACAAGAGAAGGTGCGGCAGTTTTTAAGCCGTGCAGAAGCTATGTCTCAAATCGCAGAAGAAAAAACACTATGACCAACTCCAAAAATACATCGTTTGCCATAGGCGCATTTATTGTTGGCGCCATGGTACTTATTTTTATTGCGCTGATATTTTTTTCTGGGGGCAGGCTTTTTTCCAAAAAAGAAACCGTCATTATGTATTTTGAAGGTTCAGTTCAAGGCCTGCAAATAGGTGCGCCCGTTAAATTAAAAGGGGTAATCCTCGGTCAAATTACCGATATTCAAATTATTTTTCAAAAGGATGTTAAAACCATAGTGACTGCGGTAACCGCAGATTTGGTGATGGAACGCATCAACAGCAAGGGCGCGTCGGTCAAAGGCGAGTTTTTTACCGAAGCGATTACAAACGGTATGCGCGCTCAGCTCAACTTTCAAAGTTTTCTAACGGGTTTACTCTATGTGGAATTGGATTTTTATCCAGAGTCGCAGGTAAAACTGTATGGGTTAAATACCAATCATCGCGAGCTACCTACTATTGCAACTCAATTTGAGGAGCTTTCCAAAAGCTTCGCTGAGCTTGATATCAAAGGTATGGTAAACAATATCGATGCGTTTGTAATTGAGTTAAATAAAATTGTTCAAAGTGGCGAAATTCAAACCACCATTAAAAGCGTTAACCGCGCGGCTATTTCAATTGAAAAAACGTCTACTACTGTAAACATTCAAGTATCACAACTTGCGAAGAACATTGAAAAAACGCGTGCAGAAATTGATAAACTCCTAGCAGAGCTAAATACACAAACCCCGGAAGTGGCCAAATCGCTCAACAAAAGCCTGAAGGATTTAAGTTTAAGTTTGAATCAAATCAATAAAACAGCAGCCTCTATTGACAACAATTTCTCTGAAGATGCTCCGCTGATCAATCAACTCAACACTACGCTCAATGATATTAGCCGCTCCGCGCAAGCATTCCGCAGCTTAAGCGAAACCTTAGAGCAGCAACCCGAAGCCGTATTGCGCGGCAAAAATTCCACGACTAAGGATAAATAATCATGCGCCGAATTCTTTTACTTGCCTTTAGTTGTAGTTTATTTCTGTCGTGCCAGCATTCACCGCAGAAAAACTTTTACTATTTAACGGCTCAATTAGTTCAAGAGCCCAACCAAGCGCAAAGCTCACCCACAACACCAGAAAAATCGACGGCGCAAACTGAGAGCAGCAAAATCAATCAATTGATAGGCATAGGCCCGATTGAAGTTGCCGATTATCTAAACCGTTCGCAAATTATTGAGAACCAATCCAACAACAGCTTAAACATGGCTGACAATGCATTTTGGGCAGAGCCGCTCGACAAGAGTATTGCCCGCGTTACAGCGCTTAATTTAACTCAAGTAAATAGCGCGCGTAATTTTGTGTACTTCCCTTGGCGCAGCGATAGCAAACCGCGCTATAGCATTCGTGTACGCATTGATGAACTCTCGCGCACAGGCAATCAGGCTAAGCTCAGTGCTAATTGGGAACTGATGGATAACGACACTAAAACTAATCTGTTGAGAAAAAACTTTACCCGCAGTACGCCAGTAGACTCAGGCGCAAAAGCCTTGGCGCAGACCTATAGTAAGTTGTTAGCAGATTTGGCCGGAGAGATGGATGCTGAACTTAATAAGATTCCACAATAAAGCCTTACGGCAGCAATAAAGTCTTAAAGCAATAAAAAAGCCCGCAGAATTATTGAATCCTGCGGGCTTTTTAGTATTACTAAATTTGATTAGGCTTCGCGAATTTCATAAGCGTGAGTAATCTCAACACCACCCGCTTCCAGCATAATGGATGCTGAACAATATTTAGTCGCGGAGAGTTCAACGGCACGTTTTACTTGCGCTTCTTTGAGCTCTTTACCCGTCACAATAAACTGCATGTGAATTTTAGTAAAAGGTGACGGTACACCTTCTGCACGCTCTGCTTGTAATTCACAACGGCAATCCGTTACAGCTTGGCGCGCTTTGGTGAGAATACTCATCACATCAAAAGACGAACAACCACCTAAGCCCATCAACAACATTTCCATTGGGCGCACACCGGTATTGCGGCCACCGTGATCGGGCGGGCCATCCATTAATACCGCGTGACCACTACCTGATTCTGCTAAAAACTGAGCACCATCTACCCACTTAACCACTGCTTGCATGTGAACCTCTTAAACCAATAAATAGACTAATAAAATAGGCCGCAAGATTACCACAGGACGCCAATAAAAATGAAAGTGTCACCAAAATCAACAAAGCCAACAAAAGTACAACTTTCCTGTAGACAAGCAATTGCGCTAGGCTTATAACAGCGTCACAAAGATATGGCTATAAACTGGTAGATTCCGCCTCAACAAGCCATAATAAGAATATTTATCGCCCTGCTTATGAATTGTAATGGGCTTACTAACAGGAGCACCACCTTGGTCTCAGTATCGCTTACACCGCATATCAAGAATGTGGACGAATTTTTAGTCCACTGTCATCGCCGCCGCTATCCAGCCAAAAGCACCATTATTTACGCTGGCGATAAAAGTGATTCTTTGTACTACATCGTTAAAGGTTCAGTGACTGTTCTGATCGAAGATGACGATGGACATGAAATGATTGTGGCCTATCTTAACGATGGCGACTTCTTCGGCGAGATGGGTCTGTTCGACGACAAAGACTCTCGCAGTGCGTGGGTAAGAGCCAAAACTGAATGTGAAGTAGCTGAAATTGGTTACGCCAAGTTCCAAGAGATTTCTGAAGCCCACCCCGAGTTCTTATTTGCACTGGGCATTCAAATGGCGCGCCGTTTACGCGCCACTACCCGTAAAGTGGGCGACCTCGCCTTCCTTGATGTAACTGGCCGCGTTGCCCGCACATTGCTCGAACTCTGCAAAGAGCCAGATGCGATGACCCACCCAGACGGCATGCAAATTAAAATCACTCGCCAAGAGATTGGCCGTATTGTGGGCTGCTCACGCGAGATGGTTGGCCGCGTACTTAAAACCTTAGAAGACCAAGGCTTGGTGATGGTTAAAGGTAAAACAATGGTGGTTTACGGAACGCGTTAATTTGTTACTCATTAATACTCACGAAGAAGCCCGCTTATAGCGGGCTTCTTCGTTTTCATAGCAAAAAAAGTGAACCGCCAAAAGACCTCGACACAAAACGTCTTACCCAACGGGAATAGACGATCTCCCCCCTCGATAGCTCACACACTAAGCCCACCCCACCCACAACCAAAGGAGCTTTCGTGTGAACAACTCAAATCATTTTCAAACCTTATTAAAATTTATTAGTGCATTTTTACTGAGTTCGTTATTGGTAGCTTGCAATGACACTGGTGATGGAACGACAGAAGAGCCCGCGTCAAATGCGCAGATTAGCGTGCAAGAAGGATTGGTAGGTGTAATCTTCAGTGAATTAACGCCCACTAACATTCGATTCGACTCAGCCGGTACCATCAGTAAAGATTCCCAAACTAAGGTTCATGCCCAACATTATTTTGCGCTGGGATCAAATGGAAAATCCATAACCGCCATATTGGCCGCCAAGATGGTTGAATCTGGTGTGGTGCAATGGCGCAGTCGTATCCTTGACGTATTGCCTGAGCTCGAAGGACAAATTCGAGAGGAATATACTGAAGTAACCTTGGAGCAATTACTCAATCACAAAAGCGGAATGATTCCATTAACCAGCTTGGAGGAAGCACAAAGTTACGACGGAGATTTTCCTGAAAATGCATGGGAGCGTCGTCTTGTTACAATCAAGTGGATGCTAAATCAAGCGCCCGTCGCCCAGCCCGTCGTCCGAATGGGAAACCATGACCGAGCCGTCAGCCGTGGCGTCCCTTCCGACCAGGATGGTGGTGCACGCCGGCGCGGGCGCCGGGGCAAGAAAACCAAGAACGAGCAACAGGGCCGTGAATAATCCGGGCGCTTGCGTTTTCGCTCTCATGTCCTCATCCTCCTTCTTGCTGCTGTTA
>DAOORH010000328.1:0-4257 GCA_035389145.1 Cellvibrio sp. | reverse complement strand
ATAGGTGTTCACGGTAGGCAATAATGAGTGTTCACGGTAGGCAAAAATACGCATGGCACTCTATAAATACCGTTTTTTGACTGATAGATGCTCAAAAGCCCGTTCAAAAAGCTATGATCAATAAAGGTAAGTTTTCTAGCAATTGTGAAGGGAAATTTTATAAGGAGTAAGTTGCAATCAAATATCCAAACTAGCGCCGTTGCGTTTCAGCCACTCTTTGCGCTCTCTGTAATCAGGCAACACTTTGTCCACCTCATTCCAAAAAGCATCTGAATGGTTTTGATGGTGCATGTGGCACAACTCATGAACAACAAGATAATCGATAATTTTTGCGGGAGCCATCATGCACTTCCAGTGGAAATTTAATGCACCGGCCTTAGTACAACTCGCCCAGCGGTAGACCATGTCCTTAACCTTTACAGAGGTAACAGCCACACCTACTTTTGGTGAGAAATATTTAACCCGATCTTTAATGCGCTCTAAGCCTTTTTCAGAGTAGTAGCTTTCAAATGCAACTTTCGCCGCTTCGGTGCCACCATCATCAATGAGTTTTCGATTCAGGCAAAAACGCCCTTCTTTAAGAATCAAATCCTGCGGTTGATCGGTGATTAAAGATAAGCGATAAGCCCGCCCTAAATACAAAAAGGTTTCGCCATTCACCCATTCGCGCACTACTGCGGTAGCGTTAAGATCGCGCCACTCTGCCAAGTTGCGATAAATCCACATGCGCTTGCTTTCAACAACCGCATCGACTTGCTCGGGGGTATAATTAACAGGAGGGCGAACAGCAATAATTCCGTTACGCTCGATAACAATATCGGTGGTGCTTCTATTACTGCCGGGCAACAACTGGTAGTCAATGTCTCGAACTTTTCTTGCATTTGCCATGCACTAACCTCCAGCAGCTTTCTTAACTAATTCATCGTGACGGTTTTTTGCTAGCTTCATCACTTCAACGGCTACACGTTCACGGTTCACTTTTAACTCGTGAATATCCGTTAGCATCAATGCAGTTTTAATTTCACTGCGTGTTTTCTTTTGTTTATCCGTATTATTCCAAAAATCGATACTGCCAATACTCTCTTGCAGAGTCTCAACAATCGACTCCATCAATGCCTTCATTTTAGGCTTTTCATTTACTGGAACAACGCCATTTTCAAAGGCTTCATTGGCGATATGCTCATAAAAGGTTGTTGCCTCCTTGCTCATACCGTTCTCACCTTGCTTTCTGCCTTCGATAGCTTGGGTGCGGAGCTTCGCAAGCTCTTCTGCCAGTTTCTCCCATTGATCCTGGTGTTGATCAATCAAGTTTTCAACTTTCTCAGAAAGACTTTTATAAAAAGCTGGGTCTTCATCGTGATGAACGGTGCAATGCTTACGAATAGCATGCTCCATCTCACTTGCTTTGGCCTCTGCATTGTCGCCAGAGTTTTTATTGAGGTTTTCTATAAAATCTGCCGACAGCAATTCAACCGGCGGTACCTTTGGGTTTATGCCCAAACTGATCAAATGCTCATTGATGAGGTCTTTAACCTTCTGACCAGCATCGCCTAAGCTCAAACTCGTATCTTTATATCGTTCTTTGGTCACACTTAAAATATAACCAAAGCGCCTTGCCGGTACACGATACGGGTGGGCAGTAGGGTGAGGCAAAATAATATCCATACTGCTTAAAAATTTCTTTAGATACACATCAAAGTCAGCACGAATTTTTTCATCTTTAAGTAGCTTTACCGCTTCATGCACCACTGCCGCATCGGCCTCCACGCTGGGCAATTTACCCTCAACAAATTCATGCACACCCTTAATATTATTGGCCGAGAATAGTTGCAACAAACGTTGATAACGCTCCTCAAGTACAGGCACTTCAGAAGTGATACTTTTTAAGCTTTGCGATAACTCTTGCTGCTCATCCGTTGCTGCATAAAGTGTTAGAGCATCGGTAAGGTTTTCAGTGAGGCCGATATAATCCACCACATAGCCGCGCTGCTTGCCCTTTTTAACGCGATTAGTACGCGCAATGGCTTGCAGTAAAGTATGCTCGCTAATACGTTTATCGATGTACATGACTTGCTCGATAGGCGCATCAAATCCTGTTAACAACATGTCACACACAATCAAAAATGCAATGCCTGAATTAACCTTATCGGGGTCTTCCATATCGAAGGGTTTGCAAAAACTTTCTACCGCATTAACGGCGCGTGCTGCTTTTCGCGCTGCGGTAATATAGGCAGCTTCATTGGTGCCATCTCCAGAGACAACAACTGCCGCCTTAATAAAGCTGACTTTTTTAATTTGCTCTAAATCTGGAATTGGCTGCGATTGAAGCGTTTGAATATGCTCACTCAACGCGGCATGAATAGCTTGTTGATAGCGAACAGCCGCCAACTTTGAATGGCAAACGACTTGCGCCTTAAAACCGTTGGGGAAAATTTGTTCCAAGTAATGCCTAACCATGTCTTTAGCGATGGCATTGATGCGATTTTCGGCCTCAAGAATATCACCCGTGGCACCGTATTTTTTCTTAATAGCCAATAACTCTTCTTCGGTGCGCTCTTTAAATAGGTTTTCAAATTCTGTTTCAAAACCATGCTTATCGTTTAGCGCCGCATCGGCAGTACGGCCTTCATAAAGTATTTGTAGCGTAGTGCCGTCAGTCACCGCGTCCATTAAGCGATATTTATCAATGTACTCGCCAAATCGTTTATAGGTTTTCTTTTCGCCGTGGCGATCAGTAATCAAGGGTGTTCCAGTAAAGGCCAAGCGTGCAGCATTCGGGAATGCTTCAAAAATATTATCGCCAAGATCTGAGCCTTGAGTTCTATGCGCCTCGTCAATCATCAACACAATGCGCGCTGAATCATTTACTACACCAAACGTTTTAGCAGTAGGAATTGCTTGATAGGTACCCAATGCCTCAGCTACTTTTAGCGGTAGCGTTTCGTCGCGCAATTGAAATTTATGTACCATTACCATGTTGATATCGGAACTATCGGTAGATAGATGCGCTCGCAGTGCATGGCGGCTTTCGATGGTATTCACACGGCCACCAATAATGGTGGCGGTAGCGGCAAGCTGATCTTCTAAATCAACGCGATCATTTATCAGTAAAATTTTATAATCATTTAAATCGCGCGATGCTCTTAACATTCGCGCCACAAACACCATGGTTAAGCTCTTGCCCGAACCTTGGGTGTGCCATACCACACCGCTTTTTTCTTCAGCGGTAGCGCCATTGCGCAAACGTTCAATAATTTTATTGGCAGCACGAAATTGCTGATAACGACAAATCACTTTTACGCGCGGGCCGCCATCGGTATCCATAAATACCGTAGAGGTGCGCAGCATGTTGGTTAAATTCTGCTTATTCAACATGCCATTGATGAGTTGCTGCTGTTGATTCATCCCTTCTGCAATAGAATCATTTTCTGGCCATTGGGTTTTCCAGGGGTAAAAGTGTTCGATGCCAGACGTAATGGTGCCGTAGTCTGCCTCTAAACCGCAGCTACGAATAAGCATCATAGAAGAATGAAAAAGCCGTGGTTCGCCTTCTTTTAAACCTTGCTGATGTGTTGCTTTGCGTTGATTGGTGTAACGCTGCAACTGCTCAAAGGCTTCTGCCATTGGGTTGGCACAGGTAGCGCTGCCTTTTTTGCACTCCACTACAATGAGCGGGATACCATTAATAAACAGCACAATATCGGGAACAATAAATTGCTTTACACAACCGGGTGTATCAATTCGAAATTGATTGATAGCATGAAACTGATTTCGCTCTGGGTGCAAAAAATCGATTAACTTAACAACTGGGCTTTGTTCGCCGGTAAGTTCATTCACATCAACTTGCGCTTTAAACAGCAACGCCTGAATAGCTTCGTTAGCTTCTAACAAAGTGCGGTTAGGTTGGCGCAGAATTTGGTCTTGTAAATCTTGCAGCTGCTTGGGTGTTAGCCAAGGCTCGCCGGTATTGGTGGTGTTAATGGCAGAGACTGCTTGCGCAAAAATATCGGGCAATAACCATTGGCGAAAATTTTGGCGCAGGCTTAACGCAGGGTTCGATGGAATATCACACCCTTGGTCGATAATATTCCAACCAAGGTTTGCAAGTTGCTGTAAAAACGGTTGTTCAACTTCCGTGTATTCACTCATTTACACTGCCCAACCCACACTTTTTAAACGATCTAACGCGATACCAATGGCACGATCATCAAACAACTTAGCTTTGCGTGCCGCACTTGCTTCGCCCCGTGGCCAATT
>DAOORH010000327.1:0-4259 GCA_035389145.1 Cellvibrio sp. | reverse complement strand
GATCTCAACGACTTTGTTAGTGGTATCTTTGGTGTTGGTTATTGTTTCTCAACTTTTATTGCGAGAGGAAAAGTAAATGAAAAAGTGGTTAGCATTTTTAGCAGTACTTACGATCAGTGGATGCTCCAAGCAGGAGGCCGCTGCTCCAGCCGCCGACACGAGCGCCGCTCCAGCACCTGCGGTCGCTACCGGTGAAAAACAAAAGGTAGTGGTCTATAACTGGACTGAATATTTACCTGAGTCTGCTCTGCAGGCTTTCACAAAAGAAACCGGTATTGAAGTTGAGTACGCCACTTACGAAAGTAACGAGGCTATGTATGCCAAATTAAAATTATTGGATGGTAAAGGTTACGATGTTGTTGTTCCCTCAACCTACTACGTTGAGAAAATGGGTAAAGAAGGCTTGTTGCAACCGCTGAATAAAGACCAGCTGAAAAATTTTGCCAACTTAGATCCTTCTTTGTTGAATAAGCCCTACGATCAAAACAACCAATACAGTGTTCCTTACCTGTTTAGCGTGACCGGTATTGCCATTAACGGTGAAGCTGTGGACGCGACTAAAATTACAAAGTGGGCTGATTTGTGGCGCCCAGAGTACAAAAGCAAGATCGAGTTGATGGATGACTTGCGCGATAATTTTTACATTGGTTTGCGTTTGTGTGGTTTCCAAGACAACAGCACCAATGAAGCCGAAATTAAATGTGCTTATGAAAAGCTAAAAGCCTTGTTACCTAACGTAAAAACCTTCAACTCGGACTCACCTAAATTGCCGTTAATTCAAGGTAACGTCAGTATTGGTGCGATTTGGAATGGTGAGGCATATATGGCCTCTAAAGAAATGAAAAATGTGCAATTTGTGTATCCTGAAGAAGGTGCGGCATTCAATATTGACAGTTTTGTTATTCCTAAGGGCGCTGCCAACGTAGACGCTGCACATAAATTTATCGACTTTATGTTGCGTGCAGAAAGTGCCAAAGCAGCTATTGAAGATTTAGGTTACGCCGCGCCAAACTTGGCTGGCCAGGCGCTTTTGGATGAATCTTTGCGCACCAATCGTATGGTTTTCCCAACGCAAGATGATTTTGCCCGCGGCACCATTCACTCTGTATTGAGTGATGATGTTATGGCGATCTACTCAAAATACTGGGATCTGCTAAAAGCCGGCCAGTAATTCTCGGCATATTAAGCGTGCACTGAAACGCCAGAAGCTTGCTTCTGGCGTTTTTGCATCTGCGTTTTTTCACGCAGCCTCTTTTTACGAGCATCCATGGTCTAGCTAGGGCTAAGCGGCATGGCAAGTGGTATGATGCAGCCTGCTCTTGAGGGCTAGTGTTCAGTCCCATTCCTGTGCCACCTTTTCGCTAGTGAATTACTTATGTCTGCATCAAACCGCGTTCTGCGTATCGCCACCCGTAAAAGTCTGCTCGCACTCTGGCAGGCCGAATATGTCAAAGCGGAGTTGTTAAAACATCACCCCGATTTGCAGATTGAACTGGTACCTATGACCAGTCGCGGCGACAAAATTCTCGATGTTCCCCTCGCAAAAGTTGGCGGCAAAGGCCTGTTTGTAAAAGAGTTGGAGCAAGCCTTGCTTGAAAATCAAGCAGATATAGCCGTTCACTCCATGAAAGATGTACCTATGGAGTTTCCTGAAGGCTTGGGTTTGTCGGTAATTTGCCCGCGTGAAGATGCCCGCGATGCCTTTGTATCTAACAACTTCAACAATTTCGACGAGCTACCCGCAGGCAGTGTGGTGGGCACCTCAAGCTTGCGTCGCCAATGCCAATTGCTGGCGGCGCGCCCAGATTTAACCGTAAAGTTCCTGCGCGGCAATGTGCAAACGCGCTTACAAAAGCTGGATAACGGCGACTATGACGCGATTATCCTTGCCGCTGCGGGTTTGATTCGTTTGGAGCTAGAGGAGCGTATTCGTTCTTTTATCAGCGTAGAGTTTTCGCTGCCTGCGGGCGGCCAGGGCGCAGTGGGTATCGAATGCCGCATGGCAGACGATGCCACCCAAGAATTGTTATCGCCACTGCACCACGAATTAACTGCTCAGCAAGTGATTGCCGAGCGCGCCATGAACCGCCATTTACAGGGCGGCTGCCAAGTGCCCATCGCCTGTTACGCTATTCATACTGACGATGGTTTGTGGTTGCGTGGCTTGGTAGGCTCGCCCGACGGTGAGCGCATGCTGCGCGATGATATTCGTGGCGGCGTTAACGATGGCGAAGCTATGGGCATCGCCTTGGCCAATAAACTTTTAGCCGCCGGTGCCGATAAGATTCTCGCCGAGGTCTATCAAGCGGCGGCAGAGTGACTGATCGAGCGTGACTGAAAAAGCGAAGCTAATGGACGATTTAACCGGATTGCACATAGTCGTTACCCGCCCGAGTGCACAAGCTGAACCTTGGGCCGCGCGCCTGCGTGATTTGGGTGCAAACACGACAGTGGCATCCTTGTTAGAAATTGTACCTGTGTCAGAGAACGCACAGATTCAAGCGATTAAAAACTGTATTCTGGATTTGGACGTATATCGCAAGGCAATTTTTGTCAGCCAAAATGCGGTTGAACATGGCTTTGAATGGATCGATATGTATTGGCCGCAACTGCCTGTAGGTATAGATTTTTTTGCCGTGGGCGAAACAACTGCAAAGCAATTGCAAGACCGCGGTGTAAAAGTAACCGATTTGGCGCAAAGCCAAACCGGCGCTATGACTAGCGAGACCTTGTTGCAATCGCCTGCGCTGCAACAAGTTGCTGACGAAAAAATTGTTATTTTTCGCGGCTTGGGTGGTCGCCCGCATATCGGCGAAGTCTTAAGTGCGCGTGGAGCCCAAGTAAGTTATTGCGAGTTATATGAGCGAATTTTGCCAAGTGATTCTGTAAGGAAATGCGCCGCTATTTTTTCGCAGTCTGCCGGTCAATCACCATCAGGCGATAAACTAGTCTTGGTGCTACACAGCGGTGAAGCCTTAGAAAATTTGCAGCGAGTTTTACGCGAGTTGGCTGCTAATGCCAGCGAGATTATGACGGGAGTTTATTTGCTGGTGCCCAGCCAGCGCATTTTAGAATTGGCAGAAGCCGCTGGCTTTATTCATGTGTGTGCCGCACAGAACGCAACAGAAGCGAGTATGTTGCAAGGACTGATCGACCTAGCCGCCTGTTACCAATAATCTAGCAAGCACTGGAATCGATTCAAAACGCAAGCAAATAGCAAGCAAGAAAAGGTGTAAAACTGTGAGTGATGTGACTACTTCAGCCAAGGTTGATGAAACGCAAACTGCAACCCTGAATATGAAACCTGCGCTGAAAAAATCGCGCCTAGGTTTGTGGGTTGCGTTGGTGCTGTTGGTATTAATTGCGGGTGTTTCTGCATTTTTATATTACGAGTACCACGCCATTACTAAATTGCAAAATGCGTTGGCCACACAAGCTGCCGCGCATGAAACCAAGCGTAAAGCGCTTGAGGCAAAATTTGCAGAAGATTTAGCGGTGCAATCTAAACAATTGCAAGGCGATGTCATCGAATTAACCCAACGTTTGGATAGCACCAGCTCAAAAGTGTTGGGGCTTGCCAATATGAGCCGCGACGATTGGAAACTCGCTGAAGTGGATTATTTGTTGCGTATGGCCAATCAACGCATTTTGATGGAAAACGAGGCGACTAACTCGCTGGCCTTGGCGCAATCTGCCAATGGCATTTTGGCAGAATTGCAAAATGCCGATTTATTTACCGCCCGCAAAAAATTAACCGAAGAAATTGAAGCACTTAAATTGGCGAGCAAAGTAGATCGTGAAGGTATTTATTTACAGCTGTTAGCGATCACCCAACAAATTGAAAATCTGCCGTTAATCGAGCCATTGTTTGAAGAAGATGAAGAAACCATCGCCGCTATGGAAGAAGGCGACGAGCCAGAAGCACAAACTTTATGGCAGCGCGTGCAACGTGTTGGTAAAAATGTTTGGCATAAGCTCAGTATTTATGTGCGCGTGCGCGATCAAGGCCGCCGTGTGGATGCAATCTTGCCACCGGAAGATCAAATGTATTTAAAACAAAATTTGCGACTGATGTTAGAGCAAGCGCAAATTGGTTTGCTGCGCGAAGAGCAGCATGTTTATCAAGCGAGTTTAGACAAAGCGCAAAATTGGATTCGCGATTACTACCCGCTTAACGATCAAGCGCAAATTGTGCTCAATGATTTAGAGCAGTTAAAGAAAAGTAATGTGCAGCAACCCTTGCCAGATTTCACCGGTTC
>DAOORH010000326.1:0-4270 GCA_035389145.1 Cellvibrio sp. | reverse complement strand
TCTACATGTATAAGCCTAAAAAGAGCTAGAGCCGCATAAATTTGGCAGGAACACTCACATGAATACCCCAACTCATTTAAATGGTCTTGCCCGTCGCTTAGTGGCGGATAATCTACTTGACGCCGAAGTTGCCCGCAAAGCCTTGAGCCAATCCGCCAAAGAAAAAACACCTTTCGTACAACACCTTGTAAACAATGGCCTTTTAGACTCACGTACTATTGCCCGTGCTGCTTCTGAGGAGTTCGGTGCGCCACTGTTCGACTTAGATGCACTCAATAGAGACGCAATCCCCGACAAGCTAGTCGATGAAAAACTCATTCGTAAACACCATGCACTACCTATTATAAAACGTGGCACACGCTTATTTCTTGCAGTTGCAGACCCCACAGATCTCCATGCACTAGACGAAATTAAATTTAATACCGGCCTAAATACTGATGCAGTGTTAGTAGAAGCAGACAAGCTCGCTGCGGCAATTGAAAAGTTTCTAACTGCACAAGACAATTTAAATGATGCATTGGGAGATCTAGAAGATACAGATCTTGATAACCTTGATATTCAATCGGGTGACGAGAATGCGGCGAGTGAAGAGAGGGTTTCAGAAGCAGATGAAGCGCCCATTGTTAAGTACATTAACAAAGTTCTTTTGGATGCTATTAAAGGTGGCGCATCAGATATCCATTTTGAGCCCTATGAAAAGGCTTATCGAGTTCGTTTTCGTACTGATGGTATATTGCATGAAGTCGCAAAACCGCCCGTTAATTTGGCTAGCAGGATGGCAGCTCGCCTGAAAGTTATGTCGCAAATGGATATTTCTGAGCGACGCGTTCCTCAGGATGGACGTATAAAGCTAAAAGTATCCAAAACGCGCGCTATCGACTTTCGTGTAAACAGCCTGCCCACATTGTTTGGCGAAAAAATTGTGTTGCGTATTTTGGACCCAAGTTCAGCCAAACTGGGGATTGATGCATTGGGATACGAAGATTTCCAAAAGAAGCTTTATTTGGATGCACTTGCCCAATCGCAAGGGATGATTTTGGTTACCGGCCCAACAGGTAGCGGTAAAACCGTTTCTCTTTATACTGGCCTTAATATACTCAACACCCCAGAACTCAATATTTCAACAGCCGAAGATCCAGTCGAAATTAACTTGGAAGGGATTAACCAAGTACAGATGAACAATAAAGTCGGGCTAAACTTTGCGGAGGCGCTACGCTCTTTCCTCCGCCAAGACCCTGATATCGTTATGGTGGGAGAAATCCGCGACCTCGAAACGGCTGAAATTGCCATCAAAGCCGCACAAACAGGTCACTTAGTGCTATCAACACTACACACCAACAGCGCCCCAGAAACATTGACTCGCTTAATGAACATGGGAGTTCCCGCATTTAACATAGCAACCAGTGTGAGCTTAATTATCGCGCAACGCCTTGCGCGTCGTTTATGTACTATTTGTAAAAAGCCAGCAACAGATATTCCTCCAGCAATTCTGACCGAAGAAGGTTTTGACGATATAGGTATTCCGCGTAATGAGTTTCAAATATTTCATCCCGTAGGCTGCCAGAACTGCAATGGAGGCTATAAAGGCCGACTAGGTGTTTATGAAGTAGTTCGCATTACCCCTGCAATAGCCAACCTTATAATGGAAGGAGGCAACTCCTTGCAGATTGCGCGTGTTGCAAAAGAAGCTGGTTTTCATAACTTACGTACTGCCGCATTGCGCAAAGTAGCAATGGGGTTAACCAGCCTTGAAGAGGCTAACCGAGTCACCAAGGATTAACCTATGGCTAGTGTAACTACCCAAAAAACAAAAACGACCGTAACAGCCAAACCAAGCGTAGTCACTAATGTCTATGTTTATAAAGGTGTTGATAAGAAAGGCACCCAAGTTCAAGGGGAAATAAATAGCCCCAGCCCAGCTATTGCAAAAGCGCAGCTGCTTAGACAAGGAATTTCAGCAAAAAGCGTCTCAAAGAAAGCCAAGCCTCTTTTTGGTGGTAGCGGCAAAGCCATCAAACCCATGGACATCGCCGTATTTGCTCGCCAAATGGCAACTATGATGAAAGCAGGGGTTCCGCTAGTTCAAGCATTCGATATTGTAGCTGACGGATTGGAAAACCCTAATCTAAAAAAACTAGTACTAACCATTCGCGATAGCGTTGCATCTGGCGGTGGCTTCGCCCCTTCTTTGCGAGAACACCCTAAATATTTTGATGATTTGTTTTGCAATCTCGTCGATGCAGGTGAACAAGCCGGTGCCTTAGAGACGATGCTTGACCGCATTGCGACTTATAAAGAGAAAACCGAGCAATTAAAAGCAAAAATCAAAAAGGCCCTTAGCTATCCTATAGCCGTAATTATAGTGGCAATTGTAGTTACGGGTATTCTTCTCGTAAAAGTGGTTCCTCAATTTGCAGAAACTTTTAATAGTTTTGGCGCGAGCCTTCCTGCATTTACCTTGTTTGTTTTAGGTCTATCTGAACTTGCGCAAGCCTATTGGCTGTTTATTATATTGGGAATAGCAGGTAGCGTTTTCTTATTCAAAGAGGCCGCTCGTCGATCAAAAGCGTTTGCCTATTTAATTGACCGCTACATTTTAAAGGTCCCCATTGTAGGTCAAATTATTTATCTCTCTGTTATGGCACGCTTTGCGCGTACATTGTCAACTACATTTGCTGCAGGGGTTCCGTTAATTGAAGCACTGACATCGGTTTCCGGTGCCGCAGGCAATAAAATTTACGCCGATGCAATTCTAAAAGTTCGTGAAGATGTATCAACCGGAATTCAATTAAATACTGCACTAAAAACTCGTGGCATTTTTCCAACTTTATTAATTCAAATGGCGGCAATTGGTGAAGAATCAGGTGCACTCGATGCAATGCTCGACAAAGTTGCCACCTACTATGAAGAGGCCGTAGACAATACCGTTGATAGTTTAACGTCTCTGTTAGAGCCTATGATTATGTCGATACTTGGCATATTAGTTGGCGGCTTGATGATCGCCATGTATTTACCGATTTTCCAACTTGGTCAAGTGGTGTAGTAGTGACGGAACTATTAAAAGCATTCGAACTGTTCCCAACCTTAGGTTTAGTTACTGCGGGAGTTTTAGGTTTACTGGTTGGCAGTTTTTTAAATGTCGTTATTTATCGCTTACCGAAAATGATGGAGAGAGATTGGCGCCAGCAGTGTGTTGAGTTTTTAGGTGCGGAAAACATTAAGGATGAAGCGTTTAAGAATCAAACGCTCGGTAAGTTTAATTTAGTAACTCCAAACTCTACCTGCCCATCTTGCGGTCACAAAATAAAACCTTGGGAAAATATTCCCTTAATTAGCTATGCATTCTTACGCGGCAAATGTTCTTCCTGCAATGCACATATTTCACTGCGTTACCCAATTATTGAATTAGCAACCGGCGTTCTTTCTGTGGCGGCGATTTACATCTTTGGAGTGACCACTGCGGGCCTAGCCTGTTTAGTTTTTACGTGGTGCTTAGTTGCGCTAACCATGATTGATTTTGACACACAGCTTTTGCCAGATAGCATTACTTTACCGCTTCTGTGGCTTGGCTTAATCGCAAATTCATTTGGTTTATTTACTACTCTCGACAATGCTTTGTGGGGTGCTGTCGGTGGTTATTTATCTCTTTTCTCAGTCTATTGGTTATTTAAACTTTTGACCGGCAAAGAAGGTATGGGCTTCGGCGATTTTAAATTGCTTGCAGCCCTAGGAGCTTGGCTAGGCATGCAGATGTTGCTACAAATTATTTTGTTGAGCGCATTAGCTGGTGCAGTTATAGGCATCAGCATGATTGTAATTCGTGGTAGAGACAGAAATATTCCTATTCCATTTGGCCCTTATTTGGCAATTGCAGGCTGGATTGCACTTACGTGGGGGCATGAAATTAATCAAGCCTATTTGAATTACGCTTTTGGTCGTCACTCACTGTGATCGGCTTATTATGCCTACACCTAAAATAGTAGTTGGTTTAACTGGCGGTATTGGCAGCGGAAAATCTGAAGTGTCACGCAGATTTGAACAACTCGGCATTACAGTCGTAGATGCCGATATTGTTGCTCGTGAAGTTGTAAATATTGGTAGCACTACTTTGTCTGCAATATCAGAGCATTTCGGTCAGGGTATTCTTAATGCAGATGGCAGTTTGAATCGCGCGCAGTTGCGCTTACGTATTTTTGAAAATCCCGATGAAAAACTTTGGCTTGAAAACCTACTTCACCCCATTATCCGCAAAGAAATAGTAACTCAACTC
>DAOORH010000325.1:0-4271 GCA_035389145.1 Cellvibrio sp. | reverse complement strand
GCACGGCACCATAGGGTGACCGCGTGCCCACAAGACCAGTAGCAAATTGATCGAGGTTGGTTTTACCTATCACAATGGCGCCAGCCGCTTTCAGGCGTGCGATTGTGGTGGCATCTTCACTCGGAATATAGGTAAATGCAGGGCAGGCGGCTGTGGTAGGAATGCCTGCGACATCAATGTTGTCTTTAACGGCAAAGGGCACACCGTAAAGCGGCAAATCTGTAGACCCTGAACTCAAGGCGAGCGCGTTAATTTGGGCATCAAGTTCGTCGGCAGAAAGAATATAAATCCATGCTGGATCAGTAGCATCCAACTGAGAGCGCAGTGCATGCAATGCATCGCCAATAGAAATTGTTTGGCTGCGATAGGCGTCAAGCCATTCGGTAATTGTCCAGCCTTGAGTGCTTGTCATTATTCTTCCTGTTCTAAAGTACGTCTGCTCTAAAATCTTAAATACCATCTTGAATACAAGATTGCTTTTTTTGGATTTTGCAGTAACTATGCCAAGAAAAGATTTAGCTAATTAAATCGCCTGATAGAATGCGTAAAAACAAGATAAAACAATAAGTTAAATAACTTACGGAAAATTCTTGTTCAGAAAAAAATACAAGATAATACGAAGTTTGATGCGCTTATATTGTGCGCTTGAGTTTTGCAAAAGATCTAAACTGGTGCGTAAGTCTAAAAAATGATTGTGTGCTTTCAAATAACAAGCTTGGAACTGCTATGACAATGAACTGGGATCAACTTCTCTGCGCTGAGCGTTTAGGGAAGCGAAGTGCAAAACACGAAGAGGGGCGTTCACCGTTTCACTCGGATCACGACAAGATTATTTTTTCGGGTGCGTTTCGTAGGCTTGCGCGTAAAACGCAGGTGCACCCTATGGCGACCAATGATCATATTCACAATCGTATGACGCACAGCTTGGAGGTTGCCTGTGTTGGCCGCACGCTCGGTATTCGCGTAGGGCAAGCATTAAAGGATGCAGGTGATTTACCCAGTCATATTTGGCCAACTGATATTGGCGACATAGTTCAGGCAACTTGTTTGGCGCATGACATAGGCAATCCGCCTTTTGGTCACACGGGTGAAGATGCAATTCGCAGTTGGTTTCAAAAAGATGGCGCAGAATTTTTAGCGGATTTGTCGCCAGAAGAGCGCGATGATATTCGTATCTTTGAAGGTAATGCGCAGGGTTTGCGGGTGTTAACCACCTCCGAGTATCACCAATATCATGAGGGGATGCGTTTAACGTACGCCACGCTGTCGTCCTCCATGAAATACCCTTGGTGTTCAACCGCAACAGTTTTAAATCATCGCCCCAAAAATAATAAATACGGCGTGTTTCAATCTGAACTGGATTACTTTCACGAAATTGCGGCAAAAACCGGTTTAATAGAAAAAGGTAAAAATTGGTATTGTCGCCATCCGCTGGTCTATTTAATGGAAGCAGCAGACGATTTTTGTTACGGCATTATTGATTTGGAAGATGGCCTTGAAATGGGCATTTTAAATTGGGCAGAGATTTACGAACTGCTTCGCCCGGTAATTGCCGATTCGCCCCAGCTGGCAGATTTAGAGCGCACACTTAAAAAAGTAAATGATGGACGCAAGCCAGCCTTGGTGCGCGGTAAAGTGATTGATGCTTTTATTAATGCAGGGACAGATGCCTTTATAAAGCACCAAGACGATTTTCTAAATGGCACGGTTGAAGGTGATTTAATTTCTCTGTGTGATCCAAAAGTTATGATTGCGGTGCAGGCAGCCAAAGACCTCGCAAAAAATAAGATTTTTAATCACTCCCGTCGTGTTGAATTAGAGATCGGTGCCTATGCGGTAATAGGCACTTTATTGAGTACTATTTGCAGTGCGGTTTATGCATCGCTAGGCGATCCCCGTCAAATGACATATAAAGATAATCGCGTTATGGCGTTAATTGGCGACAATAACTTTCATCCCAACGTAAGCAAGCGGGATAAGAATTACAAGTATCTAGCGCTTATGGCAGTGATTGATTTCATTAGTGGCATGACTGATAACTATGCTACTAATCTTGCTAAGCAATTTAATGGCATGGGAGATTCGCGCTATTAATTCACTGCCCACAGCTATTACAAAACTCAAAAAAAATATTGCTTGGGTAATTGTTATTGTCGCTTTTCCATTTTTCTTTTTGGGTGGGCCGGATGCAACTTCTAGCGAGCTTTATGGCGCGCTGTGGAATTGTGGTCATATCGTTTTTTTTATCGCGTTGGTTTTTGCGCTTAATAAACAAATTGATTTAAGCCGCTGGCAGCTTTCACTTGCTACCTTGGCAGCCGTTTTTGTGGGTGGTGGTATGATTGAAGTTATTCAATCATATACGGGGCGCGATGGTAATTGGGATGATCTACTGCGAGATTTAAGCGGTACTTGTGTAGGGCTGTTCTGGTTGCGGCCCCCGAGTCTATCTATATGGTTGGGGCGGCTAGTAGCGCTTGCTTTTTTAATTCCAAGTTTGTCAGTCGTTTTTTTTGAAGCTTGGTTTCAATATCAGGCAATGAAAAAGTTCCCTATGATTGCGGGTTTTGAATCAAGCATTGAATTATATGGGCAAAAACCTACCGTCGAGTTGAGTACGCAATTTCACACTCAAGGCCATAAGGCGTTAATGCTTAATTTAACAACAGAGCGCTATTCAGGAATTTCATTTGAGCGATTGTTTAATAATTGGTCAGGTTTCAAGCAGTTAAGTGTTGATATTTATAATCCCAGCAGTTTGCCGCTCACTATGGTTTTGCGCGTGAATGATATAGCCCATGAGAAAACTGGCTGGGTTGATGACGATAGATTTAATAAGCGGTTTCAGGTGAACCCCGGTTGGAATCATCTTGTTTTTACTCTCGCTGAAATCCAAAAAGGGCCCGCTAAGCGGCTAATGGATTTATCGCAAATATCGTTGATTGTTATTTATGCAGCACAACTGCCAGAAGCGCGAACGATTTATTTGGATAATCTTAAGTTAGAATAACAACCTTAATTAAACGTGCGGCGCAGACTTTAAGCAAACATAAAGTAGAGAGATAAAAATGATGAATTCCCAGCTATTACAACGCATTTTAATGCTTGGCTTGCTAACAAGTTTTGCGTTGCCTGTTTGGGCGCTCACTAAGATTACAGCGGATGATGCCAATCTACAGTACACAGGGCGTATCGATTTTACCAAACCCAAGGAGCCACAAATATCTTGGCCTGGCACGAGCATCACAGGTAATTTTACCGGCCAATATTTATCTGTCACCTTGGACGATCAATTGGGCAAAAATTATTTCAATGTGTTTATCGACAATGACTTTAAACGCCCCATTATCATTAAAGCGGAGAAAGGCGAAAAAAATTACGTAGTTGCCGCTAACTTAGCGCCGGGTAAACACAACTTTCTGCTTTCCAAACGCACCGAAGGTGAAGAGGGCGCAACGATTATTAAGAGTATTGAATTGGCTGATGATGGCAAACTCTTAACGCCCCCAGCGCGCTTAAAACGTAAAATAGAGTTCTTCGGCGATTCAATTACCAGTGGTATGGGTAATGAGTCACCCGATGATGGCCCAGACCATCTGGCGAAAGATAAAAACAATTTTATGGCTTACGATGCTATTACGGCGCGTAATCTCAATGCGGAGTTACATGTTACATCGCAGAGCGGCATTGGCATTATGATTAGCTGGTTCCCCTTTATCATGCCGCAGTTTTACGATCAGTTAAGTGCCGTGGGCAATAATGATTCGCAGTGGGACTTTTCTAGCTGGACGCCAGACGTAGTCGTTATTAATTTATTTCAAAATGACAGTTGGTTGACGGATCGCGAACGCAGAATGAACCCCAACCCTACCGATGAGCAACGCATTCAAGCTTATGTTGATTTTGTAAAAACGATTCGCGGTAAATACCCAAATGCTTATATTATTTGTGCGCTGGGTAGTATGGATGCAACTAAAGAAGGCTCTAAATGGCCGGGCTACATTAACACCGCTGTTGCGCGTATTAAGCAAGGTAACCCAACAGAAAAAATGGATACCCTTTTCTTTGAGTTTACGGGTTACGGTGCGCACCCACGTGTGAAGCATCATCAAGCAAATGCTGCTAAGTTGACAGCGTTTATTAAACAGAAAATGAATTGGTAGTTTGAGAAACTTGCGCGAATTATTTTTCGCATCGCAAGCACCGCTCTATGATCCGAAAACGCATGATAAATTGAAGGAGCAATTTGCACAGCGTAGCTGCCCGAAGGG
>DAOORH010000324.1:0-4274 GCA_035389145.1 Cellvibrio sp. | reverse complement strand
CGCGCACTAAAATCATCATCGGGCAAATAGGTGTTTGCTTGCTGTAGATGCTTTGTTAAAAACGCATCGAAGCTGTCATTTGAGCTGCCATCACTAGGATGATGAGTGTGATCTTGGTTTTGATGTTGGATGATCATGCTACCTGACTCCAAGATGCCAAAAGCGTTTGCAATTTTTGTTTACCGCGGTTCACGTGGGTTTTTAAGGTGCCGAGCGGCACCCCCATAATACTGGCGGCTTCATCGTGCGAGAAGCCATCCTCAAAGCATAGCCGTATCGCCAACTGTTGGGCAGGAGATAGTTGCTGCATAGCGGCCTCTACATCCCGTTTTGCGTCAAATTGTTTAAGCTCGCAGAGTTCGGCTTCGATTTCTTCGTTATCGTCCAACTCACACCACTGGATTTTTTTACCGCGCCAACGGTTAGCGGCTATATTAAAAGCAATACGGTACAACCACGTCGAAAACTTGGCTTCAGCGCGAAATGCGCCAAGGGCAGCATAGGCTTTGATAAAGGTTTCCTGCGCGAGATCATCGGCCAAATGGGCATCGCCATCGCAAAGACGGCGAGCCCAGAGGCGCAATTGCGATTGGTAGCGCAAAACCAGCTGCGAAAATGCATGCTGGTCTTTTTTGGCGACTACTCGCGCAATCAATTCCTGATCGGGAATTGACATGGGGCTTAGTCCTGCGCCTTGAGGGTTTCTGGTGCTTCAGCTTTTGGGTTGGTTCCAGTGTTAGTGCTTGGGCTGGATAGCTTCCAAATCGCCAACTGCGAAATTCCCAACCCGATAAAAATGAAGCCAAATGAGCCGATTTCGATGCTGAACATAATGGTTAGAAAGATTAGCCAACCCGTACCCAAACCTATATTGCGCACCCCTTTTTGCATGGTGGCATCATCACGCGGGGCAGCCAGAACAATTCCCGGCCTAGCAGGCATAGTCGGCATAGTCGGCTTCATCACCGCAGCCTCTTCGCCTAGCAGCATTTCCAGCGGAATATCCTTACCCTCAGCTAATAATTTATCAATATTCATGTTGATGTTTTGCTGGCGACGCGCCTTCGCGCGGTAGTGCAGAACCGCCAGTACAATCAATAACAGAATAGGGCCACCAAACAAGAGCAACATAGCAACCACGGGAATAATGACGTTTGGGTCATTGGTTAGGTCGCCAAAGTCAGAGGGCATGTCGTGATGAATGCTATCGCGCAACTCATCAATTGCCCTGCGTATTTCATCGGTATTCTGCATAACACCGTTGGGTGCGCAAAGCTCTGGTGCTTCAGGTGATTCTGGCGGCCTGGGCTCGCTGGCTGCATTCGGAGTAGCAGGTGCAATTGGCGCAATCTGTGCCACCGGAGCAGTTGTCCCATTTACCGCTGCGGCGTTTTTGGTGGCTACTTGAGCTGCAGCCACCTCTGCGGCTTGCGCACCCACGGGTACCGGCTTACCCACTAATTCGGCGGCATAGCTGGGCGTTAAAGCAAAGGGCGCGAATAACAGGCCGACAAGCGCCAATTTAGCGATGACTTTATGAGCCAATGGAGTGATGTTCATAATGGATACTCGTCAGGAATAACTTGATGAATTCTTGGTTACTAAATTTTAAGTGCTGAATAAAGGGTGTGAAATATTGGCTACACACCTCGACTATTGTTATAGACACAGCCTAGAGCGGTTTTGGATTCAAACACCGCTTATTTTTTTTGCTACTGGTTGCCTACAGCTTATTGTTATTTATCGGTGAGCCCACATTAAAGGCTAAATGGCCCTAGATATCCATAGCGCCAAATAAAGTGGCCAATCACCAAGCCTCTGGGCATACTGGCCGCCATTATTTACCGCACATAGTTTGCCGTCCCTAACTTGCTCAGCCCCAATTACCGAGCACTGATTTTTAGCCGTACCCACAGGACCCCTATGACTTTTTTGCGACTCCCGGTTTTGTTTGCCTGCTTAGCTTTCCCCGCCTTTGCAGCCACAAGTTCTTCTACCTCAAATCAGGTGCCAGAAGATCAAATCAGCACCATGAAAACCCAGCCATCATCCACCGCGCAGGAACTCTATGCCGCCGCGCAGAATGATTTGCTGCAAATTCGTGTGCTCTTAAAAAACGGCCACAGCCAATCGGGCGTAGGCTCTGGCTTTTTGATTGGCACCAGCAACTTGGTGATTACCAATTTCCACGTAATTTCCAAGATGGCGCTAGAGCCAGAAACCTACTTTGGTGAATTTAAAGATACCCAAGGTAAAAGTGGCGAGATAGAACTGCTGGCCGTGGATGTGCTCCACGATTTAGCGGTAGTGCGCATTAACCGCCAAGGCACCGGTTTTTTTAAACTAACGGAAACACCTGCGCCGCTTAATCAAGGTGAACACCTCTATTCATTGGGTAACCCGCTGGACTTGGGTTTCTTCATTTCAGAGGGCACCTACAATGGCCTGAGCCATCGCGGCTTCAGCGAACAAGTGATGTTCACCGGCCCGGTTAACCCCGGCATGAGCGGTGGCCCCAATGTAAAAGCCGACGGCCAAGTTGCCGGCGTGAATGTAGCGCATCGTCGTGACGGCGAATTGGTTAGCTTTTTAGTGCCAGCAACCTACGCGCAAAAACTTTTTGCTCGCATTACCCCAGAAAGCAAACCGCCCGCAGACTTTAAACCGATTATTGGCGAGCAATTACTCGTCTACCAAAGCGTGATGATGGATACCCTTTTAGCCAAACCCCTCACCCATAAAAATTTAGGCCCCTACTCGGTGCCAGTGCGCGAATCAGAACAAGTGCGCTGTTGGGGCAGTTCAGATACTAAAGGCGAAAAAACCTACAACACCGACCAAATCAATTGCCGTATGGAATCGGCCATTTATGTTTCTGATGATTTGCAAACGGGCAATATTTCTATCCACCATAAATTCACCCAAACCGATAAATTAAACTCGCTGCGCTTTGCGCTTTTGATGGGTAAGTTTTTTAGCAACCGAGTGGATAGCAACACCAAAGATGAAGATGTAACCACCTCGCGCTGTACCGAAGAATTTATTGGCAATAATAATTTCAGTAGCCGCGCAGTAGTTTGTGTGGAGGCCTACCAAAAATTTTCTGGGCTCTATAATTTTTTGCTGTTTACTACCAGTACAGATGAGCCACTCATGAACTTACAAAGCCGCTTGGTCATTAACGGCACCTCCTACGAAAATGGTCAGAAATTTATTTCGCAGTTTTTAACTGGCCTCACTAAAGAAACAAAAATAACCGCTGAACCAAACAATACCAAGGAGGCAAAATAATGAGCCTCTTTTATTTTGTGGAAGTTTTAAATCACAGCGGCGAATTACAAGCGCGCCATAAGTTTTCTGAACTGCCCATTCGTGTAGGCCGCAGTTACACTAACGATATTATTTTGGATGACCCGCATACCGCCGCCGAGCACGCCATTATTGAATTGAATGCAAATGGCAAACTCAGGTTGCGCGATCTCGGCAGCCAAAACGGATTAAAGCTCAAAGGTAAATCGCACTCACAAACAGAGCTTGATGCCGACACCATTGTGCAGCTCGGCCGCACGCTAATACGTGTTCGCGACAGTCAGTATCTTGTCAGTGCAGAAGTGAGCGATTCCAGCCACAAGCACTGGCAAACCTGGCTTATGTTTGGTTGCGCAATTGTCATGATATGCGCGCTTTCTTTGAGCACCTCATGGCTGGGCGATATCGCCAACAACAAAGTCTCTGACTACATTATGGACATGACCAAGTGGTTAATGTCTGCCGCTGCCTGGGCGGGAATCTGGGCCTTGGCGAATCGTGTGTTTAGTGGCACTGCTAACTTCGGGCGACATTTATTCATTTTTAGTTGCGGCATAGTTGCATTGGATTTGCTGGATCATCTTTACGCCTTCCTAGGCTTTGCCTTTTCGTGGGAGTGGTTCACTTACTATCAAAGCCATTTGCAAATTGTCTTAGTCGCCATAACCATCTACTTTCATTTGCGCCTTATCAATAACAAACGTGCGATGTTGAAAGTTATTTGCGCATCTCTCGCTGCACTTAGCTCTGGCTTGATATTCATGGGCAATTATCAAAGCACCAATCAATATGCCGACAATCTATACATGAGCGAAGTTCTGCCACCTGCGGCGCGGATTAGCCGCAACCACAGCCTTGCAGAATTTGATCAAGCCATTCAACAACTGAAAACAGATATTGATGCGGAACGCGAAAAAGCCCTAAAGGAAAAGGCCGAGAAAAACAACACAAATAAACCCTAATTT
>DAOORH010000323.1:0-4313 GCA_035389145.1 Cellvibrio sp. | reverse complement strand
GGCCAAGCTTGACGGCTTATACGAATGCATATTGTGCGGCTGTTGTTCGACGCAGTGCCCCTCCTGGTGGTGGAATCCAGATAAATTTATTGGCCCAGCTGGGCTACTGAATGCGTATCGTTTTTTAGCGGATTCGCGTGATAAAGGGGAGGAGGAAAGGCTGGCAGCACTCGACGATCCTTTTAGCGTTTTTCGCTGCAAAACAATTTTAAATTGCATTTCGTTTTGCCCAAAAAAACTCAAACCGCGTGCAGCCATTGGACACATTGAAAAAATGCTATTGAAGCGGGGTACATAAGAATCGGTTACAGGGTACGCCTTCGGTTGATATTCCTTATCAACCAAAAGTAGTATCGAGCGAAAAGTAAAAAATAAAGCAATATGTAAAGGAGATTAATCAAGTTGATTTCGAGTTCTCTTAAGGCAGATTACTGAAGTAGGAATTAGCACCTTAATAGCAGCATTGTTTAACAAAACACATAGGAAATACTATATGCTGCTTAAAATGACCACGTTAATCACTCCTGCCTCCTGCTCAAGAAATTAGTAGGAAAGTCTGTTTACGTGGGTCAGTTTTAAGCGCAAATCAACAAATGCGTAACTTAATACTACTGCCGCATTGTTCACGAGAAACTCAACGCTTTTTAATTAATTACTTCTTCGGCGCCTTAACAAAACGCAGATAAGGTAACTCGATATTTAGGTCACCAAATTTCTCTTTCGCCTGCTCGTCATTTAGACTCAATCCAACAATCACGTCCTGCCCTGGCACCCAGTTAGCCGGTGTGGCAATAGGTGCGCCATCGGTAATTTGAATGGCATCCAGTGCGCGCAAAATTTCTGCAAAGTTACGTCCTACCGACATAGGGTAAGACATAGTGAGACGGATTTTTTTATCTGGCCCAATAATAAAGACAGTGCGAACTGTGGCGCTATCAGCAGGTGTTCTGCCATCCTTCAAATAAGCATCGGCGGGTAGCATTTCGTATAACTTTGAGACTGTTAAGGAGGTGTCATCAATAATAGGGAAATCCGCAGGAACACCCGCAAAGGCTGCAATATCACGCTTCCATTTTTTATGTTCTTCAACATTATCTACAGACACACCCATTACTTTAGTCTTGCGCTTGGCAAATTCAGGGACAAGTTGCGCAACGGCGCCAAACTCAGTTGTACACACAGGCGTAAAGTCTTTTGGGTGTGAAAAAAGAATGGCATAGCTATCGCCAATCCAATCGTGAAGCGTAAGCATTCCAGCAGTAGAGTCCACTGTGAAGTTTGGTGCAACATCGTTAATTCGAATAGACATAGAAATAATCCTCAGTTGTTAGATTAACTTACCATTTTACCTAAGAGCTTGTTCAACTTTGGTAAACCCTTAAGCATTTACTCCTTACAAAAATACAACTTCATACTCAATAAATGATTCGCAGGATAATGAATTACTTATAAGACAAGTTTCTTCTGCCTTATCTAATAGCTTCTCTGCCTTTTCTTTAGTTTCCGTTGCAGGGATAAACAACTTCACCTTAGAAACAACTTTAGTGAATTGCAACTTTCGCTCAACCTTATCCAACACACCTTCAGACACGCATTCGATTGAGACCCAGTCTAACTTCGAAAATCTTGCTATTGCGCGGAAGGAAAGTATTAAACAATTTGATACTGATGCCATCAATAAATCTTCCGGCGACCACTCGTTACCTGGGCCGCCAAATTGTGCTGGAGAAGTGACAGTTAAATCAGGTAAGTTTTCGGCTTGCGCAATCAAATTACCTTCTAGACTTCCCTTTGACACTACTCTGTATAAGTGCGGCAAATCTGCCATTTACATTACTCCTAGATTAAATATTAATTTTATTTTCAATGCACCTTCAATAAGACTTTCAATAAGTATTTACAAAAACAGCCCAAACACTATCAACATGGCAACAATCGAAAAAACTAATGTTATTTAACTCAGCAAAAAACCCAGAACCATAAGCCCAAGAGACATGGGGGCGGAAAAAATAACACGCAACCAACCTGAGCGCGGTATAAAACCAATTCCGTAAACAAAACCACAGCTCATTCCGCACATACTAATCATGGCTGCACCGTGGCTCATGTCCTTGGTTGTGGCACCAAAAACATGAGGCCAAATGGTGATAACAATCATCACCGCTAAAGCCGCGCAAAATACCAAACCACGCAGCCAACCCAAGGGTTTTTCCTTAGGACTTTTTTCGGCGGTGATAAAATTCTCTTTAGCGACGATAGGATTCTTATTCATCATCCATTTCCATTGTATTTTCTAGCCACATAGCATTGATAATACCAAATGAACACGCAAGTAAGACGCCTAAAATCCACGTGAAATACCACATATTAATTCCTCAATAAAGTTGATGACCATCTGCTGCAATAGATTTTTCGGTAACACGACCACGCATAACCCAATAACCCCAGATGGTATAAATTAAAATAATGGGGACAAACACGCTGGCCACACCAAACATAATGAACAGTGTTGTATGACTTGAGGTGGCATCCCACATAGTTAACGATGCATTAAGTTGCGTATTGCTAGGCATTAAAAAAGGAAAGAGAGAAAAACCAGCCGTTAAAATAATTCCGACAATAGCCGCACTGGACGAAGCAAAAGCTAAAGCGGATTTCTCTTTCGCGCTAAAAAATGCACAGGCCAAGGCACCCAGAATACCTAAGGCAGGCGCAACCATCATTAATGGATAAAGCGTGTAATTCGTTAACCAGCCACCCGCAACCAACTCTACTGTTTTGTTCAACGGATTAGAGGGGCCGTTAGTATTGATGATGCTGGTAATATGATATCCATTTAAAGTGCCAACCCAAATTCCGGCTAGAGCAAACAACACCGCTGTAGCAACACCCAAAATAACAGCAACACGCAATGCACGTTCGCGAATAAAACCATCGGTTTTTAACTGCAACCAAGTCGCACCGTGCAGCAACAACATACTGACGCTCACCAAACCGGCCAACAATGCAAACGGGCGCAACAAGCCAAATAATCCACCGTCATAACTGGGGCGCAGCATCACATCATATGAGAGTGGTACACCGAGAAATAAATTACCGAACGCAACTCCGAAAATTAAGGAAGGGACAATGCCGCCCACAAATAAAGCCCAATCCCAAGCATTGCGCCAGCGAGGATCATCTATCTTTCCGCGATAATCAAACCCAACCGGACGCATCCACAATGCGGCTAAGATAATTAATAGCGCAAAATAAAAGCCTGAAAAAGAAGCGGCATAAATTAACGGATAAGCAGCAAAGAGCGCCCCACCCGCTGTAACAAACCACACCTGATTTCCTTCCCAATGAGGGCCAATGGTATTAATCATAATGCGCCGCTCGTTATCTGTGCGGCCTACAAGACGCAAAAGTGCGCCAACACCTAAATCAAAGCCGTCAGTTATCGCAAAGCCAATGAGCAGCACGCCCATTAATACCCACCAAATAATGCGTAATGTTTCGTATTCCATTATGCGTGCCCCTCTGCAGATTGTTTTTCTAAATCATATTTTCCGGTGTGCAAGGAGCTTGGACCCTGCTTAGAGAAACGAACCATTAAATACATTTCAATGACAAGTAGAATTGTGTAGAAAATAATAATGCCTATAAGCGATGTCCACACTTGCCCCGTCGTTAAACTCGATGCGGCTAATCGCGTGGGCAAAATCTCTGCAATTGCCCAGGGTTGGCGACCATACTCTGCAACAAACCATCCGGTTTCGCAGGCGATCCACGGCAAGGGCAAAGACCATAGCGTTAAACGTAAAAACCATCTTGGCTGTTCAAACTTATGTTTAGTGCTTAACCAAAATGCATAACCAAAGATAAACAACATAGCGAAACCACAGGCGACCATGACACGGAACGACCAAAAAATAGGGGCAACTTTTGGAGTTGTATCTTTTGCAGCTTGATCAATTTGCGCAGGTGTAGCATCAACAACGTTATCGGTATATTTCTTTAATAACAGGCCATAACCAAGATCTTTTTTAACCAGTTCAAATGCTGCCCGAATCTCCGGCGTATCTTGCCCCGCTTTTAATTGAGTAAGTAAATCATAAGCATTGATACCACTAACGATGCGCTCGCGGGCATGCTCGCGCAAGTCCTTAATGCCCAATACGGGTTCTGAAATTGAACGAGTTGCAATTATGCCAAGCGCATAAGGAATTTTAATCGCGCCCTGAGTTTCTTCTTTTTCTTGATTGGGAAAACCAATAAGCGTAAATGCAGCGGGCGGGGTCTGGGTTTCCCACTCTGCCTCAATAGAAGCC
>DAOORH010000322.1:0-4323 GCA_035389145.1 Cellvibrio sp. | reverse complement strand
TTAACGAGTTCGAGGTTTAACCAAATGCGTTTAGCTTCAATATTGCAGCTACCCCATTTGGTTTTCATTTTTCTGATGCCGCAGGCTTTTGGCTTGCGTTTAATAATGGGCGACCAATGTTCTACCAATTCGGAAACTTTTAATTTGAGCTGTTCTCGATACCAGTTGTTAAGCACGAGCAAACGGTTCTCGACCGAAGTACCAGGCTGAACATAAAGGCGAAGCTTACTTTTGCCTTTAGTTTCAACGCGGTGCTTACCCACTTGCTCAATCACTTCTAAGCGATACTGCCGCCCCCACAAGTAATGGCTTTCACCATTAATCATTTCGCGCTCGGTTTGGCGTGGCTGCTGACTAAAATCGGCTTGTTGCCTGCGTATCCATGCGAGTTTTGAAATGATGGCCAAGCGCACGCGCTCATCGTTCACGTGATGAGGTACTGCTACACGAACTTTTCCATCGGGTGGTAAAACAGCAAGGTGAAGGTTCTTGATGTTCTTACGAACCACTTGGATTTCCATACCGCTGATTACTAAAAGGCTTTCCGTTGCGCTCTCATCAATTATTCTGCCCAAAATTTCAGCCTTAACATTCTATTGCACAACAAAATATTATTGATAGTCGCGTTGATTTTTCGCGAGTTCAAGAATCGCGGTAATATCTACCTCGTAACCAGCCGATTCTTCACGAATGGCATTGGCGATTTCACGCTCTTTAAAGCGGTCGCCCACCCAGTCCGCTTTTTTGGTGTAGCGAATAGCGGCATCGACTTTATTCGCCAAAACTTCATCATTGTTTAAGTTATCGAACAAAGCACGCTTGGCTTGGGTATCGATACTCAATGGATAGGGATTTTTTGTGTCGCCCTGCGGCTTAACAACTTTGTTAGCCAATGCTTTAATTTTTTCCAAATATTCCTGATAGCTTATAACTTGATTGCGGCGCTCTTCGATGATGGCATCCAGCAACTCCGACATACGCTCATAGTATTTGGGGTTAACGGGGTTCTCATCAATAATGGTTTTACGCATATTGTTTTCAATGGTTTCTGCCATGGCTTCTGGGTTTTTCTTAATGCCTTCCGGCATTGAATCCAGCGCATCTTCACCTTTTTCAACAATCAATTGAATTAAGCCTAGCTCTTCAAAATCGATCAGCTTTTCGCTGCCTTCTGCGCGAATAAGCGGTCTTTTAATAGACCTGCCACATCATCTGCATCGTAACCATCCAGTGCATTTTTGGTATAGCTTTCTACCGCGCTTTCCAGGGAGTTAAACAAATCTTTGTAATCGATAATGTAGCCATAATCTTTATTGTCGCCATCTAAGCGATTCACGCGGCAAATAGCTTGGAACAAATTGTGGTCAGCCATGTGTTTGTCGATGTACAAATAAGTCGCAGATGGCGCATCAAAACCAGTCAGCAGTTTATCGACGACGATCAACAAACGCATTTGCCCCGGTTCTTTAATAAAGCGCTGCTTAACTTCTTTTTCAAAATCTTCAACGCGCTTTACCGATTCATCTTCGGGCAGCTCGTAATAGTCAGCTAACATTTTTCGGTACATATCGTACTTAAAGAGTTTTTCAGTTAAGCCTTCGCCGGACTCTTCGCCTTTAATATCCGCAGCTGAAGGTTTATAGCTAGTAACAATTGCGCACTTATCTTTAAATGTTGATTTGCAGCATGGTTTGACCCACTTTTGTTTCAAAAATTGACCTAGAATAAAAACAGAAAAACTCAACACGCATATAGTGTTAAAGTTATTTCCTGTGGGTCAAAATTCAACGCAAAAAATGGATAAGTTTTGGGTGCAAAACAACACTCTGGTTTTGCTACTAATTTTTTCGCTCGTTAGAGCATGTTTTTCAGATCTTTATTGTCCGATTCTGCAACCTCTTCAAGAAGTTGCACCAGATCTTTCGTTATACTATTTGCTCTCACCTGATCACCGATATAGATGTACAGCGCTTGAAGAAAAAATATTCTCGTTGGACAACTTTCGTCTTCAATAAATTTCAACAAGAACCCAGGGTCGTTAGTAACCATCAGATTAAAATCTTGCCCTGGTTGGCAGTATTCTCCATACGCCCATTTTGTTAATTCTTCCTTGGTTGGGTTCACCCAGTCCTTAAAGAAATCAGGGTCTTTAAATTGCTGACTATTCATACACCTTCCCACAGTTGAAGTTACCGTGTAGTGTGATGACATAATGCTTTTACCACGGTCTATTCTCTGTGTTGTACCGATCATCGCGCCAAGTTGTTCCAATTGATTCAATGGGTGAAGTTAAGGACAACATCTCTACATAATCTTCTGTGGTATTGGCATATAAGAAATAATCTGCCGTAGGCGCTACGACTCGTGGATTAAAGTAGGATGTTGCTAATGCTGCACGCTCCCCATCGACAGGATCACGATACCAGTCACCAAAAATGTTTTGAATATCAGATAAGACCACCGTGCCAGGCTCAAACAGTAGCGCAATAGCCACTACCACTTGTTTGGCTGCAAAGGGTGGCTCAGGGTCTCTATCAAGATGTATTACTGCGTTATATATTTTGTTTCCATAGACCCTAAAAGTTGCGCCTTCATTTTCTTCTTCCAGGTTTTTGAAGCCCAAATCTGTAAATGGTGCAGCAACAGCTACGTAATCACGTGTTTCAGCAAGAATAGCCAGGGATTTTAGAAATGCGTCCAATGCCTGTTTATCGGATTCATTTTCCATAAAAATACTGTTTGATTGATAATCAAGCATCTTGATAATCCTGAAATTTAAGGTGAAGAATTGCGCTCTAATTAAAACTGGCACATTTTTTAATTAATGTACTGAGCGTTGCTAAGCGGCTACCAACTCAATGAATAATTCAACGTTGGCTGCTCTGATGATGTTGATACAAAGGTTCCTGATGTTTTATTTTCATCTATGTACTGCCACTCTGCATGCACATTTGTTCCATCAATCCACTCTGCAGTTAGCGTTCCTGAGCAATCTGCATTTTCTACAGCCACAACATGTAGGTTGTTTGATGAGTAGATATCCATCGTTTCTTGCCCACTCTGGTCACGATGCCAGGCTGTCGTAGTTTCTTTTGTCACTATTTCTACATCATGGGGATTGCCTTCTTTCCCTCTTACTGTAATCTTATCGCCATTATCGAGTGTTATGTTGCGAGTGTATTTCATATTTCCTTCAGATTTAGTTTCTTGCTTAAAACCAAGGATTGACGAAGTAGCATCATATTGGCACATGGCATGACCATTCTTGTCGACCACCGAACAGGTTGCGTACATTAGCTGTGTTGACGCAAACGCGGGCGTTGCCAGCGCTGTTGCTACAATGCCTCCAGCTTGAGGCCGACTCTTCATGGCAGTATTTATCCCCTTCATAGCTAGTGCTGCACTTTGAATCAAAGGAAAGGTTCTGTGGGTATCTACACTGTAGTTTGGTTGTATTTTTTTCTTATTATCTTGATGGCATACCAATATATCTTCGTGAGATGCCACTGGATTCTGTTCTGATGCGGTCGCGCTTGCAACGTTATTTGTCTGCGGAGTAGTTTGTCCGTAATACCCATTTCCAAAAAATATCGCCAGAAATACAATGACGATCAAACCCAGTAACCCTGAAACAGTTTTCATCGCAACCTTCCCACAATAAACATAACAACCCATATTATTACGCTAAGCAAATAAATGGGTCCAAGAATAGCTAAATCTGCACGAATGTTTGATGACACAGGAATAGTGGCCTCTGTGTACAGAAACAACATCCAAGGTAACGATGTTATCACCATAATTACCTTTACGATTTTTTTATGCCAATTGAATAGACAGGGTAAGAGCATGAGAATGAGAATGTATAAAATACGCAGTGGTTGCCATGCAAATACATGTAATGGCGACAGTACCAAAATAAATAATTCGTGCATAAACTCCTTTCATCTACATAATACCAAACCAAAAAAATGTTTATTTGAATGAGCGACGTCCTAGCCATGAAAGGCAAGTGCCAAAACAGGTTGTCCACCTTGCGACACATGACGCCAGTTGACGAAGGCTGAACACTCAATAAGAGCATCATATATTTCTGGGCTAGTCATTTTTAGATGCTTAGCATTGTGCACAAGTAAGGTGATAATGTTATCGTCCTCATCAACGACGTCGATATGATGAGGCCTAACGAGTTTGAAGCAAAAGATATCCGTAAATACACTTATCCACAGGACCCTCTGCATCGAGTAATAGCAGGTTAAAAACCGCGCAACCGATTTTACATAATCGCCACTTATGCGAAAACGCGCAATTATTCTGTGGATATCT
>DAOORH010000321.1:0-4326 GCA_035389145.1 Cellvibrio sp. | reverse complement strand
GCGAATGTACGTAAGTAATTTAGTCATTTGCGTATAACGAAACGCCGCATTGGTTAGAGCTAATGCGGCGTTTTTGTTTTTTAAAGGAACCCCCTCCCAACCTCCCCCTTGAAAAGCGGGGAGGAGCTCACTGAGCGCTGTAGCCTGTTTTGAATTAAGCCATTCACGTTCGCGGGGAAAGAAGTAATTCAATTCTTTACAAGTAGGGAGTCAGCCCCTCCCCGCTTTTCAAGGGGGAGGTTGGGAGGGGGTTAAACAATCTCAAATGAATTTTAAACTATGCAAAAAATCATAAAGCGCCGCTCAATCGAACAGCTCACTGCATTCGATTCGTCTGTACATCCATTACTGCAACGCATTTACAGTGCACGCGGCATTCAGCATGAGCAAGAACTGCAGTATCAGCTCGCACAATTACACAAACCCAACTTTAAAGGTTTGCAGGAAGCCGTAAGCATTTTGGCGGATGCAGTCGTGGCCGGGGCAAAAATAATAATTGTTGGCGACTTTGATGCGGATGGTGCAACCAGCAGTGCGCTTGCGGTCTTGGCATTACGTGCAATGGGCTTACACAATGTGGATTTCTTGGTGCCCAACCGCTTTGAATATGGATACGGCTTAACACCAGAAATTGTTGCTGTGGCAGCCGCACAGCAGCCCGACGTCATCATCACGGTTGATAACGGCATATCCAGCATTGAAGGTGTGATTGCGGCGAGAGAGTTGGGTATAGCGGTTATTGTGACTGACCACCATTTACCCGGCAGTGAATTACCAGAAGCGGATGCCATTGTTAATCCGAATCAACCCGGTTGTGAGTTCCCTAGTAAAAATCTCGCAGGCGTCGGTGTTATTTTTTATGTAATGAATGCGCTTCGCGCAGAGCTTCGTCAAATGGGTTGGTTTGCGGAGAGTGGAATTGCCGAGCCCAATATGGCAAGTTTTTTAGATTTGGTTGCGCTGGGTACGGTGGCAGACGTTGTTCCGCTCGATCACAATAATCGCATTTTAGTGGCGCAAGGTTTACAGCGAATTCGTGCGGGTGTTGCGCGTCCCGGCATTAAAGCGTTGTTAGAAATAGCTGGTAAGCAGGCGCAGAAAATTGTCGCTAGCGATTTTGGCTTTGCTCTTGGCCCACGATTAAATGCGGCAGGGCGGTTGGATGATATGTCGCTCGGCATCCAATGTCTAATGTGCGAAAGCGAATCCCTTGCGCGTGAAATGGCGATGCAAATGGATGATTTAAATAAGGATAGAAAAGCCATTGAAACCGGCATGCAACAAGAAGCTATGCTTATGTTGCAGACAGTGTTGTCGGCTGATGAAAACTCTTTGCCTTGGGGCGTTTGCTTATTCGAAGAAACATGGCATCAAGGCGTAATAGGAATATTGGCCTCGCGCATCAAAGACAAATATCACCGCCCAACCATTGTGTTTGCCGATGTGGGTGATGATCAAATCAAAGGTTCCGCACGTTCAATTCAAGGTTTTCATATTCGCGATGCGTTGGACGCAATTGCCGCGCGTCACCCACAATTGCTCCAGAAATTTGGCGGTCATGCAATGGCTGCAGGCATGAGTTTAAACCGCGAAAATTTCCCGGCCTTTGCTGCTGCATTCGACGAAGAGGTTCGCCGTCAATTAACCGAAGAAAATTTGTCCCCATTGGTTTTAAGTGATGGTGAATTAGCTGCGCAAGATTTTAATTTAACGCTTGCGCAGCAATTGCGAGAATCTGGCCCTTGGGGGCAGCATTTCCCTGAACCTATATTTGATGGCGAATTTTTCCTAATCCAACAAAAAATTCTGGGTGAAAAACATTTAAAGATGACGCTAGGCGTGGATGCTCAAGGTCAGCAACTAGTGGATGCTATCGCTTTCAATGTTGACCCTAAGTTGTGGCCAAACAACCAGGCTAAAAAAGTAAAAGTAGCCTATCGTTTAGATGTCAATGAGTTTCGTGGCAATAAAACTGTGCAGCTTATGGTGGATTTTATTGAGCCTCTCGCCTAAGTTGTCTATTTCCTATTTAAGCAGTGGCGTTAACACAGGGAGAACGTTTTTAAGAATAAGTGGTTGAGCTTCGGCAGTGGGATGAATACCATCTTGCTGCATTAAGTTTCTCTGGGTTGCAATACCGTCTAATAAAAAAGGAATTAATGCGGTATTGTTTTTCTCCGCAAGTATTGAGTAAGTTTCTCTAAATTGTTTGGTGTAGCGCGGCCCGTAGTTAGTGGGAATCTGCATACCCGCTAAAATAATTTTGGCTCCCGCAGTTTGGCTAGCTGTGATCATAGCTTGTAAGTTTTGCTGCATAATATTGAGTTGTTGGCCGCGTAAACCATCGTTGCCACCTAATTCGAGAATAACAATATCGGGCTTATGTTGATTTAATACCGCAGTTAAGCGTGTTACTCCACCGCTAGTTGTTTCTCCGCTCACACTTGCATTAATTACCTTGGCTTGATGTTTTTGATTGAGCTCCTGCTGTAATAATGCCACCCAGCCTTCTTCAACGTTTATGCCATAGCCTGCGCTTAAGCTATCGCCCATGACGAGTATGGTCGTTGGTTTGGCCAAGCTGATTTGGCTCAGTAGTGGTACGAGAAAAAATAAGAAAATTCTGACAAAAGTCATGTTAAGGCATCCTCAAAATATGGCATGTTGATATTGCTCTATTCATTTTTCTATTGATATAGCACTGGGATTCTATTGTCCATAGCTAATCAGATGTATTAATTATTTTTTGAACATTGCATCTTTTAAACCTGTGCTACCGTCCAATAGGTGTGAGTGTTAGAACTAATTAACCTTTGTGAGCGTAGATTGTATTTATTGGCCTAGTTATTTCACTATGTGGCACCATATTACGAACGGGGCGACAGTGAAGAATGCCCGATAGTAGGCGACTTCTTGTTAAGAACTGTAAGCTCAAAAGCTTATGTAAAGTTATGACTTGTTGCCGTGGCTAAAGGCCGTTATTACACGCTTTTCATTTCAATCAAGAGAGTCGATTTATGTCATCCGCATTAATGCTTGATGTTCGCGCCATCACCAAAACTGTTAGCACCCAAGAAGGGGCGTTAGAGATATTGTTGCCCATTTCTTTGAGCGTAAAAGCTGGGGAGTCTGTGGCGATTACGGGAGCATCGGGTTCGGGTAAGTCAACGCTCTTGGGCATTCTTGCGGGGTTGGATATTCCATCCACAGGCGAGGTGTTTTTAAATGGTAATTGCCTGACGGCATTAGATGAGGAAGGGCGTGCAAAAGTGCGCTCCGATAACGTTGGATTTATTTTTCAATCCTTTCAGTTGTTGCCAGGTTTAACGGCCCTTGAAAATGTCATGCTGCCCTTAGAGCTACGCGGGAATAAGCAAGCAAAATCCCTTGCGATGGATTTCTTAAAACATGTTGGTCTAGAAAAGCGCGTAGGTCATTATCCGCAACAACTTTCCGGTGGTGAGCAGCAACGTGTCGCCATCGCACGCGCATTTGCGAGTCAACCTAAAACACTTTTTGCAGATGAGCCCACTGGAAACTTAGACAGCAACACCGGTGAAAAGATAATTGATTTGTTGTTCGATTTGAACCGCGAGCAGGGCACCACCTTAATTCTAATTACCCATGAAGAACGATTGGCTTCACGTTGCCAGCGTCGAATTGTTTTGGCAGCAGGTGCGATTGTTTCTGATTCAAATGCTGAACTGGGGGCCTAGTTATGCTGGCTCTAAAATTATTAATTCGCAATTGGCGCAGTGGTGAATTAAAGCTACTTGGCGTTTCTTTAATTCTTGCGGTTACCGTACTCAGTGCAATTGCTATTTTTACTGATCGCCTTGAAGCGACTCTTCTCGTTCAAAGTAATAGTGTTATAGGCGCAGACACAGTTGTGGCCGGTGATCATGTTCACCCCAAAGAATGGGAGCAGGACGCGGACAGGGCGGGGATTAAATACACCTATTCAAATCAATTTATGTCAGTAGTGTACGCTGGCGACGCCATGCGCCTGGCGTCAATTAAAGCCGTCGCAGACGGTTACCCCTTACGTGGCCAATTCGAAATTAGTGACATTCCTTTTACATTAAAAGCCGATGAAATTCAGACAGTAAAAGCAATTCCTGCCCCAGGTGAGGTTTGGGTGGATTCGCGTTTGTTCAGCGCTTTAAATGTAAAACTTGGCGATAAAATTGCCGTGGGCGACTCTGAACTTAAGGTTGCGCATATTTTAATTCGGGAGCCGGATGCAACCAATCCCATGAGTATGTTTGGTGCGCGCTTGGTGATGAATATTCAAGATTTGCCACAAACTCAAATTATCCAACCCGG
>DAOORH010000320.1:0-4326 GCA_035389145.1 Cellvibrio sp. | reverse complement strand
AAATGGTTGCAAAGCCATTGGGTGGCAGGAACGATGGGTGGGGGTGTTTTCAGGTTTAGAAGTTAGAGGTGCAGGAAGATAAACTTACTTTAGATGAGTGTATTTAGGGGGTAATGTGTCGCTAAAGGTGATTTATAAAATTACTTATCCAAATGGAAAAATCTATATTGGTAAAGATCTTACGGATGACATTAATTATTTTGGCAGTGCATGCTCTCAGTTTATAGCAAAAGATTTTACTCGCGAGCAGCGTCAGAAAATGACAATCGTAAAAGAAATTTTATTCGAGTCAGAAAGCATAGAAGAAATAAATAAGTTAGAGGCGGAGTTGATTCGAGCTCATAATTCTAATAATCCGAAAGTTGGATACAATCAATGGCCAAAATTTAAAGAATAATGTGTAGGTTGGTGCTGAGCGCAGCGATGCCCAACATTTCTTGAGCCGTATTCTGCATAAACGGTTATACGCTAATTTAAAAAACCGTCATGCATTGGATTTACGGTTGTTACTGCTGGTTGGTCATGTTGGGCATCGCTGCGCTCAGCACCAACCTACAAATGCGATTGTTGTTACCGTTTCGTGCCCAAGCAGGAGCTTGAGCACGATAAAAATCACGCGTTGTTTCTCCCTCCATGCACAATCCGATAAAGCGCTGGCAATATCAGCAGCGTTAATAGCGTTGATGAAATAATCCCGCCAATTACCACAGTTGCTAACGGCCGTTGCACTTCTGCGCCTATCCCTACATTTAATGCCATAGGTACAAAACCCAAACTTGCAACGAGCGCGGTCATCAACACGGGGCGCAATCGCGTTAATGCGCCTTCGATAATGGCGGGAACAAGCTCGCCACTTTCGTTACCTTTATTTTCAAGTCGTAAATTTTTAATAAACGAAAGCATCACCAATCCGTTCAATACCGCCACGCCAGAGAGTGCGATAAAGCCGACGCCTGCGGAAATTGAGAGCGGCATATCGCGCAGCCATAGCGCGAGTACGCCGCCAGTGAGGGCGAGAGGTACGCCGGTGAAAATAATCAGTGCATCTTTGACTGAACCGAACGCCATGATGAGCAATCCGATTACTAACAGCAGCGTGACGGGCACCACGAGGCTTAGGCGTTTGCTGGCGGATTCTAGTTGCTCAAAAGTGCCTCCGTAATCCAGCCAATAACCCGCTGGGAGTTTTACATCAGTGGCGATTTTTGTTTGCGCTTCTGCCACAAAACCGCCTAAATCGCGCCCTCGAATATTGGCGGTAACCACCACTAAACGTTTGCCGTTTTCGCGGCTGATTTGGTTGGGCGAGTTGGCGGCTTGCAGCTCCGCAACTTCACTCAGCGGAATAAACCCCGGCGCTTGTGTAATGGGGATGGGCAAGCGCTCCAGCTCGGCGGGGTTTTGGCGCAGGCGTTCGGGTAAGCGCACCACCAGTTCAAAGCGGCGGTCGCCTTCAAACATTAAACCGGCGGATTCACCCGCGAGTGCAGTGGCAACTACATCTTGCACATCGCTCACGCTTAAACCGTATGCTGCCAGCGCTGCACGGTTTGGTATAACCGAGAGCATGGGTAGGCCAGTGACTTGTTCAACGCGCGCATCGGCAACGCCTTCGAGAGTTTCCAAAACTTCAAGGATGTCATTCGCGGAGGCGAGCATTTGGTCGAGGTCGTCACCCATGACTTTAATGCCGAGGTCGGTGCGCACGCCGGAAATTAATTCGTTAAAACGCATTTCAATCGGCTGCGTGAACTCGTAATTGTTGCCGGGGATTTGTTTAACGGCTGCCGCAAGTTCTTCCACAAAATCCGCTTTGCTGCGGCTGGGGTCTGGCCATTGGTCGCGCGGTTTGAGTATTACAAAGTTATCGGCCACGCTCGGCGGCATGGGGTCAGTGGCGACTTCGGCAGTGCCGATTTTGGCGAAGACTTTATCCACTTCTGGTAATTCTTTAATGCGCGCTTCCAACAACTTTTGCATGCCGACCGCTTGTTCCAAACCGGTACCGGGAATGCGTAGCGCGTGCAGGGCAATATCGCCTTCATCCAATTGCGGGATAAATTCTGAGCCCAAGGTTGTCGCCAGCCATGAGCACAAAAGCACTAAAACCGCTGCGCCCGAAACCAACCACCAACGCAATTTCAACGAGGCAATTAAGAGTGGGCGATAAGCATTTTTGGCGGCGAGCATAATCGCATTTTCATGCTCGGCAACTTTGCCGTTCATTACCAAGGCGATGGCGGCGGGAATAAACGTGACGGATAAAATCAGCGCGGCGCTGAGCGCTAATACCACCGTGACCGCCATGGGGTGAAACATTTTGCCCTCCACGCCGGTGAGCGTAAAAATCGGCAGGTACACCAAGGTGATAATGCCCACGCCAAACAGGCTGGGGCGAATCACTTCATTGGTGGCGTCGTAGGCTAACTCCAAGCGATCTTTTAAAGGCAGCAAACCGCCGTGCTGTTTTTGGGCTTCGGCTAAACGGCGAATAGTGTTTTCTACGATGATCACCGCGCCGTCCACAATCAGGCCGAAGTCTAACGCGCCTAGACTCATCAAGTTGGCGGATACGCCCATTTGCACCATGCCGGTCATGGTCATCAACATGGTGATGGGGATAACGGCTGCGGTGATCAGCGCGGCGCGCCAATTGCCGAGCAAACCGAAGAGCACAATCACCACCAAGAGCGCGCCTTCCAGCAGGTTTTTTTGCACGGTAGCTATGGCTTTATCAACCAAGCTAGTGCGGTCATAAACAACGGTGGCGACTACACCTTCGGGCAGCGAGCGGTTTACATTTTCCAGCGCCTTGGCCAAATCGCGGGAGACATTGCGGGAGTTCTCGCCCATTAACATCATGGCAGTGCCAAGCACGGTTTCATGTCCATTTTGGGTGGCGGCGCCGGTGCGCAACTCTTTGCCGATGGCGACTTCTGCGACGTCTTTAACGCGAACATTTATACCTTTGTACTTACCAATTACCGCGTGGTCGATAACGACTTGCTCAATATCGGCGATGGATTCCAACTGCCCCGGCGTGCGAATTAACCACTGCTGACCACGGGTTTCAATGTAGCCCGCGCCGCGATTTTGATTGTTGCGCTCCAGCGCCGCGCGCACTTGCTCCATGCTCAGGCCAAAGCTCAGCAACTTGGTGGGCTCCGGTGTAACGTGATACTCCTTGTTGTAGCCGCCGATGCTATTGATCTTGGTGACGCCTTTCACCAGCACCAGCTGCGGACGAATAATCCAATCCTGAATTTCGCGCAGCGCCATGGCATCAAAGGCGCGGCCATCGGCCTGTTTGGCACCGGGATTGGCCTCTACCATGTACATGAAAATCTCGCCCAAACCGGTGGCGATGGGGCCCATGGCGGGCTCTAATCCAGCCGGTAATCGGTTTTTGATTTTGCCCAAACGCTCGTTAATCAGATTGCGCGCAAAATAAATGTCGGTGCCATCTTCAAACACAACTGTCACTTGGCTTAAACCGTAACGCGAAAGCGAGCGGGTGTAAGACAAATTCGGCAGGCCAGAAAGTGCAGTTTCCACCGGCCAGGTAATGCGCTGCTCGGCTTCCAGCGGCGAATAGCCTGGTGCTTCGGTATTGATTTGCACTTGCACGTTGGTGATGTCGGGCACGGCATCAATCGGCAGGCGCTGGTAACTCCAGCCACCGAGAATAACCAAACCGAGCACTGCGAATAAAATTAAAACACGTCGCTCTATGGAGAAACGTAAAAGAGATTCAATCATCTTGTTTGCTCCTTAGTGATCGTGCGAAGCGCCAGACTTTTCCAAGTCGGCTTTGAGCAAATAAGAGTTATCTACCACATAGCGGTCGCCAGCATTTAAGCCGCCGAGCACTTCGGTAAATTCACCATCGCTTTGGCCTAATTCGAGTGGGCGAATTTCATAAGTGTCGCCCACTTGAATAAATACCACCTGCCAATCGCGGAAGCCTTGCAGGGCGCGGTTGTCGATCATCAATGCAACGGGAATTTCAGCGATGGTGACGGCAGCTTCAAGTGTTTGATTGGGAGTCCAATGACCGAGGCTGTTATCCAACGGAGCGTGGGCAACTAAAGTGGCTGCGCCTTCGCCGTTGGGAGTGAGGTATTCAATTTTGCTGGTCGCACTCAAATCGCCCGCTTTAATCGCAACAGCTTGGCCGACTTTGAGCTGCTTAACGTGGGAGGGGAAGGCTTGCAAATCCACTTCTAATTGCGAGTAATCCACCAAGGTAAAGAGCGTGCGTTCGCCGGTGAATTCATCGGGGTTGGCGTGGCGTTCAATAATGGTTCCATTGATAGGCGCGGTGAT